>NZ_AJQY01000127.1:0-1564 GCF_000296875.1 Streptococcus sp. GMD1S
CGTCCAAAAGTCTCAGTCGAAGAAAGTAATCAAGTAGCTTCAACAGTTGTAGATAGCGGAGACGATAGCCTTCCAGTACTTGTTCGCCTTGTTTCAGAAAGTGGAAAACAAGTCAAGGAATACCGCATCCACTTGACTAAGGAAAAACCAGTTTCTGAGAAGACTGTTGCTGCTGTACAAGAAGAACTTCCAAAACTCGAATTTGTTGAAAAAGATTTGGCCTATAAGACAGTTGAGAAAAAGGATTCAACCCTGTATCTAGGTGAAACTCGTGTAGAACAAGAAGGAAAAGTTGGTAAGGAACGGATCTTCACGGCGGTTAATCCTAGTGGAAGTAAGGAAGAAAAACTCCGTGAAGTGGTAGAGGCTCCGACAGACCGCATCGTCTTGGTTGGTACTAAACCAGGAACTTCTCTTCCAGAAGACGAAGTGAAGAATCTTGTCCTCGACAGACCAGAACTTGTAGTTGAAGAAGAAACAATTGATTTTAAGGTTCAGGAACAAAAGAATGATCAGCTTCCAGTGGGTCAAACTCGTGTTCTCCAAGAAGGTCAAAAAGGTATCCGTGTTCACTTGATCGAAGTTGAAAATGGCAAGCGAACTGAAAAAGAAAGCTATGATAAAGTCGTGGCTCAGGATCGCATTGTAGAAGTTGGTACGGCTAGTGAAACAACTAAACCAGTACCTCAAGAATCTACAAAACCACAAGTATCAGAAAAAGCAGATACAAAAGAAATTGTTTCAAGTGAAGCTAGTCATGTTCAAGAAGAACAGTTACCAAATACAGGAAGTGCAGAAAGTCAAGCAGCTCTAGCAGCAGGTTTAGCTCTTCTTGGCTTGAGTGCAGGTCTAGTGGCCACTAAAGGTAAAAAAGAAGACTAGAATGAATCAGTATTTCTTCTAAATGTATCTTAGAAAGACCAGGGAATCCTGGTCTTTTTAATGGGTAGAAGTATTATCTAAAGAGCAATTTAACGTTTGTGAAATCAGATAACCAAAATGATAAAAACACTATCTGGTATCGAAAACGAGATGAACTTATTTTTTAAAAAATGGCGGTAAAATATACCAGATTTTGTTTCGATGATAGGAGAAGAAAAGATACAAAGCGGTTAATATACGGATGTGAAAAAGTCGATTTCAACCTGTAAGAAAAAATTGGATTTTTTTTATAAAAATTTGCTTGATAGTTCTAGCCTTTTTCTTCATAGTATGATAAAATGTGGATGTAATGTGGCTAATAATTTTCGCTTGAAAAAGGAGAATGGTAATTAGTTGGGGACAATCATTTAGTTTACTATTACATTGTACATTTACAACTGAATATTATAAGAAAGGAAGATTAAATGAACAAGAAAATAAGATCTTGGATTCAGATCCTTATTCTTTGTTTGGGAGTTATTCTCCAATCATTTGCCCCTCTGACGCAAGTACATGCGACAGAGTATAATGATGTGATCACTAGTGTTGGTGTTGAAAACAGATCTGGTGAAGCTTTAACGCAAGGGTTGGATATTTGGCAAGAATTCCGTCTTACTGCAGATTTTGTTTTGCCAGATAATAC
>NZ_AJQY01000128.1:0-1521 GCF_000296875.1 Streptococcus sp. GMD1S
AATATGAAGATTAGTCACATGAAAAAAGATGAGCTGTTTGAAGGTTTTTACCTGATTAAGTCAGCTGACCTAAGACAGACGCGTGCTGGGAAAAACTACCTAGCCTTTACCTTCCAAGACGATAGCGGCGAGATTGAGGGGAAACTATGGGATGCCCAACCTCATAACGTTGAGGCCTTTACCGCTGGGAAGGTGGTCCACATGCAGGGACGTCGAGAAGTGTACAATAATACTCCTCAAGTCAATCAAATTACTCTCCGCTTGCCTCAGCCTGGGGAACCCAATGATCCAGCTGACTTCAAGGTCAAGTCACCAGTTGATGTCAAGGAAATCCGTGACTACATGTCGCAAATGATTTTCAAGATTGAAAATCCTGTCTGGCAGCGTATCGTTCGTAGTCTCTACACCAAGTATGATAAGGAATTCTACTCCTATCCGGCTGCCAAGACCAACCACCACGCCTTTGAAACGGGTTTGGCCTATCATACAGCAACCATGGTTTGACACTATTTGAAACGCCCTTGACCTGAGTAAAGAGAGCAAAGAAACGAAGCAAAACTTGCTTGCGCTTGCTTTCTTGGGCAATGACATAATCCCAATCCAGCCCAGTTTCAGTGAAAAATTTGCTGGCTTTTTGGCGAAAAAGGAGGTATTTCCCAGCTCCTAATAAAAGCACATAGACGAGAAAGACTGGCAAGCCATAGCCCATGGCTAAAAACAAGGGTGCAAACAAGAGTAAAAAGAGGGTTTGAACAATTGTCCAGAAAACCAGTGAACTCACCGTCTGTCCTTTGAGGTAGGACTTTACCTCCTCTTCACTGACTAAGAGAAAGAGTTTATCCGGTCCTTCCATGTAGGTCGCGATTCCTCCCCAAGCCAAAAGCAAAGCAGATACAATTCCCAAAAACAAGAGGATAGGCCAATGATTTTCAGGAAAATCTTGCAAGAGTTGACTGTACTGGTAGGCTAGAAAACCGATGAGAACAAGCAGGAATAAGACAAAATGGTCATTGAGAACATAGCGCAGATAACCGACGCACTCCTTACGAAAAGCCTGCTTTCTCTTTAAAAACAAGTCTTTCATCGGTCCTCCTCTTTGGTCAGAGCCAAGTAAATATCATTCAAACTCGCTTCAGGCATGCCAAAGGCTTCGCGCAGTTGCTGGAGGTTCCCCTGAGCCCTCACCTCCCCCTTGTGGAGAATAACAAAGGCGTCACACATCTTCTCCGCCGAGTCCAGCACGTGGGTACTCATGAGGATAGACTTGCCTTTTTGCTTTTCTACTTCCAAAAGCTGAATCAAGTCAGAAATAGCCAGCGGATCGAGCCCAAGGAAAGGCTCATCCACGATAAAGAGGCTAGGATCTACCACAAAGGCACAGATAATCATGACCTTCTGCTTCATCCCTTTGGAGAAATGCACTGGAAACCAGTCCAATTTTTTATCCAGACGGAACATTTTTAACAAAGGTTCCACACGATCAAAAGCCACTTTTTGCTCAATACCATAGGCCATGGCAAC
>NZ_AJQY01000129.1:0-1499 GCF_000296875.1 Streptococcus sp. GMD1S
CACCGATAACATTGATATAAGATTGAGACACGACACTAATACCTCTTTGGGTGGAAACTAAGTCCAAATAAAAACAAGCTACTAGACTATTTGACACCCACAAATCTTTCTAAATTCATGCTTGGTCCATTATACCAAAAAACTAAGTAAAAAGACAGACAGGAGAATTCCTGAATGTCTTTCAAAAATTATTCTTTATTAAAATTGAATGTCTCCCAATTCAGTTTGCTTCCATATTTTATAGTAAAACGTACTTCTGTATTCTTAGGTAGTTTATCGCTTTGAAGTATTTGGGCAAGTAAGTATTCGAAATCAGAATCCGTCCAATTGTCAATATCTTCATTAGTTACTTGTAGGTTTTGTCTTCGTACCTGCTCTATATCAATACGTATTCGAATACTAAAGGTCGAACGATTGTCAGCAACTCTTTTTAAAAGTAGATCTCGATTACGAACAAGCGTCTCTTCATCAAGATTGTTGACTCTACTTGAGTCTAGGTCCTCAATTAAGGGAGTGAGTTCTTCTACATCCGTCTTCAAAATTGCCTCTCTTTTATCTCTCTCTTCAAGACGGGTTTTGGGGTTGCCACTATATTCTTTTTTTGGAACCAAAGAATAATTGGAGTCAAATGAGTCCAATTCAATTGAATTTTTAATATAAAGATTCCTAATCACATCATCGCTTAAATATGTTGAAGTCAAGCTACCACTTTGAAGTAATATATTATAAGCTTCCTCAAGTCGGTCATAGTTGTCATCACCAGAAACATACTCCATTTCTAAACGGTAGACTGTTTTCTTGGAAAAACCAAAGAATTTTTTCTTTTCAACTTCTTTAAGCCTCGAATTGTATTTAAGGACTGGAGTGCTCTCAACATAATCTTTTTCAAAATCCACATAGACATCAACAAATTTCGTATTTCCTTCAACGTAAAACGGAGATCCATAATATCCAAAGGTATCAGCTGTCGAGTATCCTTCTGCTTCTAACCCTGCAGCTTCTACTACAGAACGAATGTTTGAAATAGCTATTTTAGCTAAATCACGATCGACTCTATTGTTACATGCTGACAATATAAATAATGTGAGAATAGGCAACAGTACGCCAATTACTTTCTTCATCACTTTGCTTTTCATTTCTCCTCAAAATAAGCAATCTTATCAAAATACTTATGATTGTTATTTTTGTTTCAGGAAGAAGACAAGGTTCCCAATTTAGTCACTTTCTTGATTTTCTTCCCAATCGTGGTAGGCAGCGTAGAGTTGGCTTTTATTCCACTGGTAGAGTTTCGCAACTTCCTTAATGGCTTGATTTTTCTTCATGCCTTGCTGGATACGAGATTGGATTTCTGAAAACAAGTCCTCCTCGTCCTTTTCCTCCACATCCTGACTTGCGCCTTTAACGATGAGAAGGCATTCACCCTTGAGTGGCGTTTCAGCAATACTTTCTAGTAGCTCTGAAATCTTTCCTCGTTGGTATTCTTCATAGATTTTGGTCAA
>NZ_AJQY01000130.1:0-1496 GCF_000296875.1 Streptococcus sp. GMD1S
TTTGGAGCAGGTGGTGTCTGTGTGGCTATCGGTGAATTGGCAGATGGTCTTGAAATTGACCTTAACAAGGTTCCTCTGAAATACCAAGGCTTGAATGGTACAGAAATTGCTATCTCTGAATCTCAAGAACGGATGGCAGTTGTGGTGCGTCCTGAAGACGTAGATGCCTTCGTTGCAGAATGTAATAAAGAAAATATTGATGCTGTTGTGGTGGCGACAGTGACTGAAAAACCAAATCTTGTCATGCACTGGAATGGTGAAACCATCGTCGACTTGGAACGTCGTTTCCTTGATACCAATGGTGTGCGCGTGGTTGTCGATGCCAAGGTGGTGGACAAGGATGTCAAACTCCCAGAAGAACGCACAACAAGCGTTGACACACTTGAAGCTGATACCCTTGCTGTCTTGTCTGATCTCAACCATGCGAGTCAAAAAGGTTTGCAGACCATCTTTGATTGCTCGGTTGGTCGTTCAACGGTCAATCACCCACTTGGTGGTCGTTACCAACTCACTCCAACTGAGGCATCTGTGCAGAAATTGCCAGTTCAACACGGAGTGACTCATACTGCGTCTGTTATGGCGCAAGGATTCAACCCTTATCTAGCAGAATGGTCTCCATACCACGGTGCTGCTTATGCGGTTATCGAAGCGACAGCTCGTTTGGTGGCTGCTGGTGCCAACTGGTCTAAGGCTCGTTTCTCTTACCAAGAGTACTTCGAGCGGATGGACAAGCAAGCAGAGCGTTTCGGTCAGCCAGTAGCAGCTCTTCTAGGCTCTATCGAAGCACAAATCCAACTTGGCTTGCCATCTATCGGTGGTAAGGACTCTATGTCTGGTACTTTTGAAGAATTGACGGTACCACCAACATTGGTTGCCTTTGGGGTGACGACGGCAGATAGCCGTAAGGTCCTCTCTCCTGAGTTCAAGACTGCTGGTGAAAACATCTACTACATCCCAGGTCAAGCCCTCTCTGCAGAGATTGATTTTGACTTGATTAAGTCTAACTTTGCTCACTTTGAAGCCATCCAAGCTGATCACAAAGTGACATCTGCATCAGCTGTCAAATATGGTGGTGTCCTTGAAAGCTTGGCTCTTGCGACTTTTGGGAACCATATCGGTGCAGAGGTGAACTTGCCTGAACTTGAGACAGCTTTGACAGCTCAATTGGGCGGATTTGTCTTCACATCTCCTGAAGAAATCGCTGGAGTGAAGAAAATCGGTCAAACAAGCGCAGACTTTACACTGACTGTCAACGGTGTGAAGTTAGATGGACAGAAACTTGACAGTGCCTTCCAAGGAAAACTGGAAGAAGTTTACCCAACTGAATTTGCCCAAGCTAAAGAATTGGCTGAAGTGCCAGCTGTCGCTTCTGACGCAGTCATCAAAGCCAAAGAAACTATTGAAAAACCGGTGGTTTACATCCCAGTATTCCCAGGAACCAACTCAGAATATGATTCAGCAAAAGCTTTTGAAAAAGAAGGTGCAGAAGTCAACTT
>NZ_AJQY01000131.1:0-1491 GCF_000296875.1 Streptococcus sp. GMD1S
AAACTTAAATTGACCTTTTACAAGCTCTTTATCACCTTTCAAGACTTTCTTAGCTGAGAAAATTACTTGTGTTGAAGACGCAACATAAGTGTTGGTGAAGGTTGGGTTGTTGTCAGTTACAGTCGCAACAAGTTTGCCTGCACCGTTATCAACAACTTTAACAGTCACTTTATGTGTAGCAGTGTCATATGTCACACCTGCTTCGCTACCTGCTTTTTCAGAGATAGTATAAGTGTGCTCACCAGCTTCTTTGTACTCAATACCTGCGAAAGCAACTGTACCGTCTACAGCGTTTGTCGCTGTTCCGATTACTTTGTCACCTTCTTTAAGTTCAAACTCATATTTACCAGCTTCTAGAGCTTTACCATTCAAGACTTTCTTAGCCGTGATGTTAACAGTTGTTGAAGCTGCTTTGTAAGTGTTTGTGAAGGTTGGGTTGTTGTCAGTTACAGTCGCAACAAGTTGACCTTGTCCGTTATCAACAACTGCTACCTTAACTTCGTGTTTAGCAGTATCGTATGTCACACCTGCTTCGCTACCTGCTTTTTCAGTGATAGTGTATGTGTGGTTACCTGCTGCTGCGTATTCGATAGCTTCGAAAGTCACAGTACCGTCGGCAGCGTTTTTAGCTGTCGCAACGACTTTGTCACCTTCTTTAAGTTCAAACTCGTATTTACCAGCTTCTAGAGCTTTACCATTCAAGACTTTAGTGGCCGTGATAGTAGCTGTTGTTGAAGTTGCTTTATAAGTGTTGGTGAAGGTTGGATTGTTACCTGTAACAGCTGCAACAAGTTGACCTTGCCCGTTATCTGTAACGTTTACTGTCACTTCATGTTTAGCAGTGTCGTATGTCACACCTGCTTCGCTACCTGCTTTTTCAGTGATAGTGTATGTGTGGTTGCCTGCTGCTGCGTACTTGATATCTTCGAAAGTCACAGTACCGTCGGCAGCGTTTTTAGCTGTCGCAACGACTTCGTCACCTTCTTTAAGTTCGAATTCGTATTTACCAGCTTCAAGGGCCTTACCATCCAAGACTTTAGTAGCTGTGATCGTTGCACTTGTTTTAGCTGCTTTATAAGTGTTGGTGAAGGTTGGATTGTTGTCTTTTACATCTGCAACAAGTTTTCCTTGTCCATTATCTGTAACTTTTACTGTTACATTGTGAGTAGATTTATCGTAAGTTACACCTGCTTCGCTACCTTCTTTTTCAGTGATAGTGTAAGTGTGGTCACCTGCTGCTGCGTACTTGATAGCTTCGAAAGTAACAGAACCGTCTGCAGCGTTTTTGGCTGTTGCGACGACTTCGTCACCTTCTTTAAGTTCGAATTCGTATTTACCAGCTTCTAGAGCTTTACCTTCCAAGACTTTAGTAGCCTTGATAGTAGCTTTTGTTTCAGCGGCTTTATAAGTGTTAGTGAAGACACGTTCTGCTTCATCTACAGTCGCAACCAATTGACCTTGACCGTTATCTACTACATTCACTTTAACTGT
>NZ_AJQY01000132.1:0-1481 GCF_000296875.1 Streptococcus sp. GMD1S
GATGGCTTTATGAACAAGATTGCGGAAGCTTTTAAAAATATGGATACCGATTTAGCAGGATCTATTGAAACGAATGAGATTTATACAGTTTCACCAGAAGAGTATACAGAAAAGAAACGAATCCAACAGAAGATCTATGATGCCTCTGTTTATAATGAGCTCCCCTAACTATTCGCCACTTGAATCCATTTCAAGTGGTTTTCTTTTGCTTTTCTCATCTTCTCACGGTGTCACGCATATGGTATAATGGATTAAGAGTTTATAATCTTTGTTTATCAGATACAAACAACAAATATTCAGGAGGAAGTCAATGAAACAATACAGGAAAAAAATACTAATCATTCTGGGACTTTTTAGCCTTCTTGTTGTGGTTTCTGGAGCCTATCCCTTATATCGCTACCTAACACATGACCGTTATAAAGTGCGAACTCCTGAGGTAGAACCAGCTTCTTATGAGTTTCTAGCTAATAGACAGGGGTTGGTCATTTCTTGGAAATATGTCAATCATAGCAATGAGCAGGAAGCTAATGAAGAACCACTGGAGTATACCAGTGCAATTTATGGGAAACGTTACCTTTCGACAGACAGTAAACGTTTAATTTACAAATGGGACGATAATCGCTTTGATGTCAAGAATCTGAGTTGGGGGGAGTATTGGAAGATTCAGGTTTATGATACCAGTCAGGATGATTTGCCTCGTAAGGAGTATGACCTTTTAAAGGCTGTTGCGGATTATGATTCGTCATACTTTCCAGTTTCAAGTACTTATATTAATTTTGTCACATACAATGATCAAGAGTATCGTAAGGTAGTTCTCCAAAAAACTGGGGGTCATGACCGTAAGGAAGTCCTCTTTAATATGGAAACAGGTAAGCTAGAGGATGTTCCTAAAGAACTTGGGGTTGCTCTTGAGAATAGGTATACATATTTATTTAACCGTTATACAAGTTTGAAAAATTACTATTATAATGATGATTTTATAGATAACACTACCTGTCTTAATCTCTCACAATCTGTGATTGAACAGTCTTCAGATTGGCTCTTGAGGGAGAAATACCCAAAAGCTTATGACTTGATGAGTAAAGAAAAAGGAAGTCTCTATTTTTTAACTAACGAGACAGATGTTAAGCTTTTATCAGATATTTTTAGCCTCTTAATTCCTAAGGACCGTGATTTATTTGATAACCTCACGGTTTATGGAGAGGTAACTAGGGACGGGAAGGACCATGTGGTTCACTCTTATGAAGAGTTTATCAATGTCTTGAAACCAAAGGAGGAGTTGAGTAATGTCCGTTAAGCGAATTCAGCCAATGCGAATTCAAAGCATTAAGGCGAGTATCAAAGTTTCGACAGATGAGATTTCAAAGGGGATGTCGACTATTATTGACTCATCAGTCACAAGTAGTCTAGAATCCTGTGCTGGTGTCGCAAAAACATGTATGGAAAATTTAGTAGAGACGGTAGACTCATTAGATGGCTTT
>NZ_AJQY01000133.1:0-1478 GCF_000296875.1 Streptococcus sp. GMD1S
TTATCGTGGAACGTTAGGTGTTAGTGATCTGAACACGTGGGTAGGAGGGTGATGATCCCCTCCTCCTTTTGTGTCTGAAGTTAGAGAAATCAATCATGAAAGAAGGGCTTGCATCTTTTAAAGGGTCGCTTTTTAAGGGCATTTGTGATATAATAATGCGCAAGAGGTTTAGAATGAAAAAAAATAATTTAATCCCGTTTTCTGCAGTCTTGCTAGGACTTGCAACTTTCGGAATCTTAACTTTGCTGATTATTTTTTCACATAATCTTGCTGTAACAATCACTGTTTTGTTTTTATTTGTACTGCTTTATTTGCTTTTATTCGTTTGGCAAAAAAAACAGTATGAAAAGAGCGAAATTGAACAAATCCAATATGTAAATCACCAAGCCGAAAATAGCTTGAGTACTTTGCTTGATCAAATGCCGGTGGGAGTACTGAAATTAGACTTATCAAGTGGAGAAGTGGAATGGTTTAATCCCTATGCTGAGCTGATTTTAACTACTGAAGAAGGCGAAATTGATGTTGAGTTAATTCAAACCATCATCAAGGCTTCTGTTGGGAATCCAGGTTCGTATGCTACCTTGGGCGAAACACGATATGCTGTTCATATGGACAAGGCTTCGGGTGTTTTGTATTTCTTTGATGTTTCTGGGGAGTACGAAGCAACTGTCGAATTGGTAACTAGCCGTCCAGTCATTGGAGTCATCTCAGTAGATAACTATGATGATTTGGAGGATGCGACATCTGACTCTGATATCAGCCATATCAATAGCTTTGTAGCTAATTTTGTTTCAGAATTTGCTAGTAAGTATGCTATGTTTTCTCGCCGTGTGGGGATGGATCGTTTTTATGTATTCACAGATTACACGGTACTAGAGGAATTGATGAATGATAAATTCTCCGTTATTGATACTTTCCGAGAAGAATCAAAACAGAGGCAGCTAGCCCTAACTTTAAGTATGGGATTTTCTTATGGTGATGGAAACCATGAAGAGATAGGGAAAATTGCCTTGCTCAACTTGAACTTAGCAGAAGTTCGCGGTGGTGACCAGGTGGTGGTCAAGGAAAATAACGAAACCAAGAATCCTGTCTACTTTGGTGGAGGAACTGCTGCATCTATCAAACGTACTCGTACACGTACCAGAGCCATGATGACAGCCATTTCTGATAAGATTCGAAGTGTTGACCAAGTTTTTGTAGTCGGTCATAAAAATCTAGATATGGATGCTTTGGGATCTGCTGTCGGTATGCAGTTGTTTGCAAGTAATATTATTGAGAACAGTTATGCTGTCTATGATGCAGAACATATGCCAGCAGATATCAAACGTGCTATTCAGTTCTTGAAGAAGGAAGATGTCACGAAACTTTTATCTCTTACAGATGCGATGAAGTTAGTTACAAACCGTTCATTATTGATTCTGGTGGATCATTCCAAGACGGCTTTGACTTTGTCAAAAGATTTTTATGATTTGTTCACT
>NZ_AJQY01000134.1:0-1456 GCF_000296875.1 Streptococcus sp. GMD1S
GGCAAGAAACAAGGCAAGAAACAAGGCAAGAAACAAGGCAAGAAACAAGGCAAGAATTATATCTGTCAGTATAATTATATAAAGATTAACAAAGAAGATGCTCAAGATGAAGAATCGATTGCTATTCTTATAAAAATTAGAAATATTGGGTTAGGTCATGCCTTAATTGATAAAATAGAATATATAGAAAAAAATGGATCGGGAGGTAATCATAAATTAAAGGCTGAAGAAAGATTTATGATTGATAAGAAAACCTCAAATAATCTACTATTGAAGTTTGACTCAAGAATTGAAGATATTGAAAAGATTAAAATATTTTTTATTGATATTTTAGAAAATAAATATGTCTATGATTTAAAATTAGAAGGAATCAATGATAAAATGAATTTTGTGAATATTGAGGGTAAAAAATTACATTTATTTAGCCTTACCAAGGCATATTTTGAAAGTTATTTTCCAGAGATAGTAGAAAAAGATAGCTAAAGAACCGTCAAATACCAAGAAATGATGGCGCTGGGTACCGTGCAAGAAATGTATGATTTTTTGATGGAGTTATAGATGGAAAGGGACTGAGATGACCTATCTCGGTCTCTTTTTGACGGATAAATGCTTGATGTGGGAGTGGTTGAGAAGACGGTCTTTTGAGTGATTTACTGATGAAAAGATTGGGGGAATGATTCATTTTTATTCTCTTCTATCACTTTATACGATGTCTGCTTTTAAACCTTATGTAGTAAAAGTATAAATTTTTGTAACATGACTAAAATATAACTCTAAACGAACTGACATGTAAATCAAGTATGATTTTCTTATCAAGAAAATATAAGGGGAATCCAGTTATGAAAAAAACAGTTACGAAACTGACTCTTGGTTTGACTTCTACGGCTATTTTAGCTACAGTTGGTGCTCAAACTGTGCACGCGAACTCTTACGTTGTCCAAGACGGTGATTCATTTTATGCCATCGCAACTGCAAACGGCATGGATCCGCATGAGTTGGCAGCTTTGAATGGAAAAACCATCTTTGACACTATCCACCCAGGCGATGTATTGGAAGTGAGTGGTTCCGCTCAGGCTAGCTCAACCTACAGTGCTCCAGCTAGCACTGCGAACGTGGTATCAGATACAGAGGATGTTGTCGAAAAGACTCCGACAAACTATGGAAACTCATACCCTGTTGGTCAGTGTACATGGGGTGTGAAAGAATTGGCGCCTTGGGCTAGCAACTGGTGGGGAAATGCCAACACGTGGGCAATCTACGCGAGTGCTCAAGGCTATAAGACAGGAAGTGTTCCAGTAGTAGGAGCAATCGCCGTTTGGGATGGTGGTGAATATGGACACGTTGCTTATGTAACAGATGTTCAAAGTGAAAACTCCATCCAGGTATTGGAAGCAAACTACAGACGTCAAAAGCAGATTGCAAATTACCGTGGCTTCTTTAATCCTCATGAATTTTT
>NZ_AJQY01000135.1:0-1408 GCF_000296875.1 Streptococcus sp. GMD1S
AAGGAAGCTCTCCGAGAGGCCGTTCTCAATGGCAAGCCAAACTGGAAATATATTCAGGCAATCCTACGAAACTGGCGCCATGAAGGTATTCAGTCTGTGACTCAGGTAGAGGCCAAACGAGCAGAGCGAGAAGTCAACAATCCCAAACAAGTTCAGGCTTCGGCTGATTTCCTCGATGCCATGAATTTGTGGCAAGATTAGTCGCTTGAAAAATCTTGAAAATTAGAGTAAGGTTTGCAAGCTCCTTATAAATATGATAGAATAATAGTGAATAAAATGAAAAAAGAGGTATGTGAAATGTCACGTAAACCATTTATCGCTGGTAACTGGAAAATGAACAAAAATCCAGAAGAAGCAAAAGCATTCGTTGAAGCCGTTGCATCAAAACTTCCTTCATCAGACCTTGTTGAAGCAGGTATCGCAGCTCCAGCTCTTGATTTGACAGCTGTTCTTGCTGCTGCTAAAGGTTCAAACCTTAAAGTTGCTGCTCAAAACTGCTACTTTGAAAATGCAGGTGCTTTCACTGGTGAAACTAGCCCACAAGTTTTGAAAGAAATCGGTACTGACTACGTTGTTATCGGTCACTCAGAACGTCGTGACTACTTCCATGAAACTGACGAAGATATCAACAAAAAAGCAAAAGCAATCTTTGCAAACGGTATGCTTCCAATCATCTGTTGTGGTGAGTCACTTGAAACTTACGAAGCTGGTAAAGCTGCTGAATTCGTAGGTGCTCAAGTATCTGCTGCATTGGCTGGATTGACAGCTGAACAAGTTGCTGCATCCGTTATCGCTTATGAGCCAATCTGGGCTATCGGTACTGGTAAATCAGCTTCACAAGACGATGCACAAAAAATGTGTAAAGTCGTTCGTGACGTTGTAGCTGCAGACTTTGGTCAAGAAGTTGCGGACAAAGTTCGTGTTCAATACGGTGGTTCTGTTAAACCTGAAAACGTTGCTTCATACATGGCTTGCCCAGACGTTGACGGTGCCCTTGTTGGTGGTGCGTCACTTGAAGCTGAAAGCTTCTTGGCATTGCTTGATTTTGTAAAATAATCTCAGTTATTCCAGACAGTCTGCTAAGACTGTCTTTTTTTTAAAGACTGTATATTTTTCTTAAATTATCAGTCAATTACAACTTTTTTAATATGGGTTAATTTTCTTGCTTTTGTCTACTAGGAGTAGTATACTGAGATAGTAATCAATAAATATGGTTGCAAAAATAATATTATGAGGTGATCAATATGGTTGAATTGAAAAAAGAAGCAGTAAAAGACGTAACAACATTATCTAAAACAGCGCCAGTAGCATTGGCAAAAACAAAGGAAGTATTGAACCAAGCAGTAGCGGACTTGTATGTGGCTCACATTGCCCTTCACCAAGTTCACTGGTATATGCGTGGTCGTGG
>NZ_AJQY01000136.1:0-1403 GCF_000296875.1 Streptococcus sp. GMD1S
TGAAGGGTCGGAGCCTTGTTGACCAATACTTCCGAATCGAACTCCATGGCTATAATACCTGGCCATTTTTGAATAGCATATTTTACTTTTGCTTCTTTAGGAGATATTCTGTCTTTGCTTAAGAAATCCCAGTTGAATTTCTTATAGGATAAAGTATAATCGTTTTGATTGCCATCCGCATGCTCATAAAGCAAACCATATTCGCCATTTCCGAGTTCTTGGAGCGAGTTGTATGCAAACTTACCACTTTGTATAGGATTGTGTTTCAGCCATGTCAACTCACCATTCTCCTCAACACGAGCCAGGTGAACCAAACCATTGTTGCGTCCAGGACCACCAGCATTGCTGAGTAGAATGTATTCCTTTCCTTCATGCATGGTGTGAATAGCGGACATTTGAACATAAACGTCTTTTACTTGAGGATAACGTTTGATTTCCTTATCCCACGTTGCTCCCCCATCATGACTGGTCGCAACCTGAAGATCACCAGTCAACCCACGCATAAAGAGCTTGAGATCCCCATTATTCAACTGAACAACAGTTGACTCCGTATTTTGGGCACCTGGATTATTCATGGTTGAAGAGTGAATGGTTTGGTTGCCTACTGGGCGGTTATCATTAACTGCTTCCCCTGCTTGCCATGTTTCTCCATGATCATCTGAATAAATTACACGAGATGATTGAGAACCACTTAGGTAGGAAACGTTGTTTGTTGTATAAACTGGAATCACCAGTCTTCCCTTATGAGGCCCTGTACGCAAGGCAATGCCAGTACCAGGTCCAGTTCCTAGGAAGTGCATCCAATCTTTCCGAATCCCATGAGTAATATCTTTTGGTGCAGACCAAGTCTTCCCATCGTCATCACTGTAGGACATCCATAGGTAGTTGGTATTGGAAACTCTAAAAATATTCTTTTCGCTATATTCAAAATAAATATTTCCGATTAGCTCATTCCCTTTATACAAATCTCCCTTATCGCTGTAGGCTGGTTTTTTAGGGTCAACGACAACACGATAATCTGTCTTTCTATTTTGAGGGTCGAAAACCTCTCCGTTTTCTCGAATCGTATAGCGACCTGATTCTCCTTGCTTATATAAAACTTGATAAACTTTATCTCCCACTTGTTCATAAGCTTTCGGAGCTTGCCCCGGCAATGAAAATACTGCCTTACTTTCAAGGAACATGTCGTAAATTGCAAAAATTCTCTTTGTTTCAGGGTCTTGCACCAAGGCCATATCAATATTAACTGGAGATGGCCATTCTGCATGTTTAGCGTGCTCATTGTCACGAGGATTTGAGATTACGATTCGGTCTCCCCATGTTTTTCCATTATCTTCACTGCGTCTAATGACCATGCCGATATCACCCCAGTCACTCGAATGGAGACGGCGTTCATCTGCACC
>NZ_AJQY01000137.1:0-1399 GCF_000296875.1 Streptococcus sp. GMD1S
ATCTTTTAAATTCATCTTTTTCTTTCTTTCAAAGTTTTTTACTCTCTATTATACCATATTTTTTAAGAAAGAAAAAAGGAAAAGTTAACTTCAATAATTATCTAACGATTTGACGATTTATAACTAGCCATAGCAATAAAGCCCAATTTCTGTTTATTCTTAGCAAACATTTTATACATAGTTAAAAACTGCTTTCTATTCTCCTTTTTACAAGCATTTACGCAAATTTTCAAAGTTCCTAGCCAACCTTCGTCATAAATCATACCTGATAATTTCATTAATGTCATTTCACCAGTCAATATTTTCACATCACGATAACCTGATTCTATCATCACCTGTTCCCAACCATCTTGAGTTAAAGGACCTACATTTACATGAATTGCTTGTGACAATTCCTGTCTGACAGACTCTTTAGCTTCCTTAAGAAGCACATCATGTGTCAAAAGAAGACCTTCAGGTTTTAAAATCCTCAGATACTCCATTACACATTTTTTCTTAGCTTGATCGGCTTGCATAGTCAGCATAGCTTCATTTATAACAATATCAAAACTAGCATCTCCATAAGGAAGTTTCATTGCATTTGCTCTTTCAAATCTGATCAAATGACCAACACCTGCCGTTTCAGCAGATTTTTTAGCCACTTCTAAGGCTTGTCCATCCATATCAACAGCAGTTATCTTACAACCAAAACGCTGTGCTAACTCAATTGCTGTAGTTCCCCTATTGCACGCAACCTCTAGTATTCTCTTTTCTTTTGAAAATCCTCCTTCCGTAATTAACCAATCTGTAGCACGTTTTCCACCTGGACGTAAGCGTTTTTTCCCCAGTTTTGCTAAAAACTTATGACCTGCTTCTGACATTTGAACACCTCTATTTTTTCTTCATTATAACATAAAATTATATTGTCTGACAATTCTAATCTATTATTTGATAAACTAGAATCAAAAGCATACAAGCTACCATGACTATAGCATAAATCTATTAATCACCTCTCTAGTTCGAATTCAATTGCTCACGTAGTTTACGCATATAGGTTACGCCTACATATTTGTACTTTAGAGTTGCTGGCCTTCTTATCCGCTATATACGCTTTACTATCACGTGCCTATTCGTATAGCCAAGATTTCTCTATCTCTTTCTCTGCCGATTCTTATTTCCAACGTCAGACTTAAACAGTCTATCCTAATGCCGTTCGATCAGCTACTCACAATAGTCAGGCTTGGGAATCACTTTTGGCTTTACTAGTATATGGTACCCACAGAGGACTTACACCTCAGATGAACGGAATGTCCGTCGTACCTAAAAAAACGAGCACTTTCGTACTCGTTTTTAAAAATCTGTTAATTAAAGTGAGTTTACGTCAACCTTGATACCAACACCTTGAGTAGTTGTGATTGTC
>NZ_AJQY01000138.1:0-1379 GCF_000296875.1 Streptococcus sp. GMD1S
GTAACACGAGGATCATCTAGCCCTGCAGCAAAGTCTGGGAAATACTCACGACAGACCTCAACCAACATCTCATCTGGTTCCACAATATCGATTTGCTCCAGTTCAGGATAGAGGGTTAATACTTGGGCAACACCACCGTCACCACCCCCAATAACCAAGACTTTCTTTGGATTTGGGTGGACAGCCATGGGAACGTGAACGGTCATTTCATTGTAAACAAAATCATCTGCATCTGAAAACAAGACATGCCCATTTAAGATCAATATCTTTCCAAAAGCTGGCGTATCTAATACTTCGATATCCTGCCATTCACTTTTTCCAGCATAGAGTTGCTTTGCAGTTCTCAAGGACAATTTAACATCTGGAGTATGAACTTCAGAAAACCATAGATCCATCTAGTTCTCCTTTCTCTTAATGACGTTGATGTGATTGACCTCTGGATCTTCCGTTCCTTGGAGGGAACAACCACGTTCTTTGGCAAATTGGATATAGTCTACAATTTCTCGTATAATGCGTTCACCTGGTGCTAGGATTGGGATGCCTGGAGGATAGCACATGACAAATTCCCCACAGACATGTCCAACAGATTCATCCAAGGTGAAACTTCTTCTCTCTGAATAAAAGGCTTCCTGAGGAGACAGCACTAACTCGGGCTGGATATATTCTCCAGCAATCAAATCTTTTCCATCTCTTGAGTAGAGTCTCTTGATATCCGCCAAAGCACCGACCAAACGTTCGATGTCTTGGATGCGGTCACCAATCGAAATATAAGCTAAGATATTCCCAATATCACCAAATTCGATCTGAATGTCGTATTCGTCTCGCAGGAGGTCATAAACTTCGATACCTGTTAAGCCAATACCCTGAGTGTAAACGGACAGCTTGGTCACGTCAAAATCACAAACAGACACACCGTCTATGAGCTCTTTTGAGTAGGCATAATAACCACCGATAGCATTGATTTCACGACGAGCATACTCAGATAGTTCAATGACTTTCTCAAAAGACTCTTTGCCACGAAGGGCTAAGTTGCGACGAGAAATATCCAAACTAGACATAAGTAGGTAAGAGGCAGATGTAGACTGGGTCAGGTTAATGATCTGACGAACGTACTCAGGATTCATCTGCTCCCCGATAAGAAGGATGGAGCTCTGGGTCAAACTCCCACCAGACTTATGCATAGAGACCGCCGCCATATCAGCGCCAGCATCCATAGCAGACAGCGGCAATTTATCTGTAAAATGCAAATGCGCTCCATGGGCTTCATCCACTAAAACCATCATGCCAGCTTCGTGAGCCATTTCCGTTAAACCCTTGAGGTCTGAACAAATCCCATAGTAAGTAGGATTGTTGATTAGGATAGCTTTAGCATCTGGATG
>NZ_AJQY01000139.1:0-1338 GCF_000296875.1 Streptococcus sp. GMD1S
CTGCTTGGTCTGTTTTATGTAGGATACAAGTACAAAACAAAAGAAAGTACGATTGGGAATTGATGGACCATCAGATTGGAGTTTGAGATGAAAGTTGTTCAATTACTAGGAAACACTTGGCCAGAGACCACTGTATTATTTAGCTCGATGGCTTATCTAATTATTAGAATCGTGGCTAACGTAAACAAAATAAATCTACCTACGATTTCCTTGTTTTTAGTGGTTTTTATTTTACTGTGTCGGGGCCAAGGAGAAAGAAAAGGAGAATAGAATGAATAGGATTGTAAAATATGTTCTACTATTCACTTTCCTATTTTTGATGAATATTTTCATCTTTGGGATACTAGCAACTCTTGGATTTCAAGTAACAATGAGTGAAAATAGTTATATGGTGCCCCCGGTGTTTGCGTTTATCGTTTTATACACTATTCACAAAAGAAGTGGGAAATGTAAGAAATCTCTGTAATTGAATATTTTAGGCAGGACTCTTGTTCTGCCTCTTTTCTTTGACAAAAAGTGCTGTTTAGGCGTGGATATTGTTTTTTCAGAAACAATTCCCTTATTTCTTCTTCGTTTGGTTAAAATAATCTTACAAAGTTTTTAAGAGATTGTTAGAAAAAAGGAGATAGATATGAAATTTGGGAAAAGACACTATCGTCCCCAGGTGGATCAGATGGATTGTGGCGTGGCTTCCTTGGCTATGGTCTTTGGCTACTACGGTAGTTATTACTCCTTGGCTCATCTACGAGAGTTGGCCAAGACGACTATGGATGGGACGACTGCTTTGGGTGTTGTAAAGGTAGCAGAGGAGCTTGGCTTTGAGACGCGTGCTATCAAGGCGGATATGACGCTCTTTGACTTGCCAGATTTGACCTTTCCCTTTGTGGCCCATGTGCTCAAGGAAGGGAAGCTGCTCCACTACTATGTGGTGACAGGTCAGGATAAAAAGCACATTCATATCGCCGATCCAGATCCCAGTGTTAAGCTGACCAAGATTTCCCGTGAGCGTTTTGCGCAAGAATGGACAGGGGTCAGTCTCTTTATGGCGCCATCTCCAGACTATAAACCCCATAAGGAGAAAAAACAGGGACTCCTATCCTTCTTGCCAATATTATTCAAACAACGTGGCTTAATTGCCAATATCGTCCTAGCGACACTCTTGGTGACCCTGATTAACATTGTAGGTTCTTATTATCTGCAGTCTATCATTGACAGTTACGTACCAGACCAGATGCGCTCGACACTGGGTATTATCTCTATTGGGCTGGTTATCGTCTATATCCTCCAGCAGATTTTGTCTTATGCGCAGGAATACCTCTTACTTGTTCTGGGTCAACG
>NZ_AJQY01000140.1:0-1323 GCF_000296875.1 Streptococcus sp. GMD1S
ACCATACTGGATGCGCGAATCGCGATCATCTATTTTTTCAATCGTATTGCCTGTTCCTGCTAGGATCTTGAAGTAGTCTAATGAAATTTTCGAGCGCTCACTACCACGTCCTTTGTGCTCACGTTTAACACTAAGAGTCAATGTGTGAGGTCCGTCAGATAGTCCTGCGAAGCGACCAATGAGACTACCTTTTTCAGTTGCTCCAGCAGTATGGAAGTCAAGCTCCCCGACTTCTTTGCCATCAATTTTAGCAGTGGCAAGACCTAGTTCAGACGATTTCAGTCCATAGATTTCGATACCAACGCCAGTGAAAGGAATGGTAGCAGTGAGATCTTCGTCTGTGTAGTCTCCTTTTGAAAGGTCAGCAAATTTCTCTGTTCCTCCAAATAATTCTGAGTCTGCCCAGTTTCCAAAGGCAGCTCCGTACTGGATGCGGCTATCTCGGTCGTCCATCAACTCGCTATAGGTTTCGACAGTGGCCTGTTCAGATACTTGTGTGGAAACTTCGCCCAGCATAGCCTTGACAGTATAAGTATAGGCGAGTTGAGGATTTAGTGATCGGTCAATAAAGTGGGTTTGATTGGTTACAAATTCTCTGGTCGCAGAGGTTTGGCCAGTTTCGTCTTTCACTTGTCTTTGGATGACATAGTGGGTAGCGCCTTCTACTTGGTTGAAGGTAAGTTCGGCAGTGACTCCATTTTGTCGAACGGCTGTCAGACTGGTCACACGGCCAGGGAAATGTTCAAAGGTAATGACGTCACCTTTTTGCGTTGCAAGCTGGATACGATTATCTTTAAGGATCGTTGCCTTGACTGGTTTGCCATTGACCTTGATTTGGCTAGCTTCGATATTTGGATAATCTACAACCAGGTCTCCACCGACATTTGAAAGGAAGGACAAGCTTTGCAGGTTTTTATCTTTCCACTTCATGCTGACTTCAAAGTTACCACGGGCAACCAAGCCAGAAACTTGACCGTCTTTCCATGCATCTGGAAGGGCTGGCAATGGTGCAATATAGCCAGTGTGTGATTGGAGAAGCATTTCTGCCATCCCACTGGTCGCTCCAAAGTTTCCGTCGATTTGGAAAGGCGCGTGGGTATCCCAAAGGTTTTCTAGAGTTGAGTACTTGAGCTGTTCAGCGAGTAAGCGATGGGCACGGTTACCGTCCAGCAGACGAGCCCAGAGGTTGATTTTATTGGCCTTAGACCAACCAGTCCCCCCATCTCCACGGTGATTCAAGGTAGCACGCGCAGCCTCTAGGTATTCAGCCTGGTCCTTGCTAAAGAGCGTACCTGGGAAGAGACCAACTAGATGGGAAACGTG
>NZ_AJQY01000141.1:0-1304 GCF_000296875.1 Streptococcus sp. GMD1S
ATCTATGGCATGGGCATGTTCTTTGGAATACCGCTTCTGAATGTCCTAACCGATGATAGCAAGGATTATCTTGGTTCTCTTTTAAATACAGGGCATTTTGTATCAACTATCCTAGCTACCTTCTTCTTCGGAGTGACCATACAAATTATCGTCTCTCTTCGCATTCGAAAAGCCAAGAAAAACCAAGAAGACGACTAGGAGGTGCCTTATGAAATCACTAGCTAGATTACTGATCAGTCATGTTTTTATCAGTATCTTTGTTACCTTTTTCCTACTTTCTGGACATATTGAGCATCCTTTCTTGATTATCTTTCTTTTATTCCTTCCTGTATTGAACAAGGGACAGAGATTCCAGAAAATCCAATCAAAAAAAATACGTCTTCTAAACGCATCTCTCTGTTTTATCCTCGTATCCTTTCCACAACTTTTAACAAATCCTATGGATTGGAGATACCTGGTATTTCTAATAATCTGTATCATTTTTAGTTTGGTTTACTTCTATACTCTCTATCAACTCTTTAAAGAAATCAATCAAAAATCGCTCATTTAGGAGGTTACTCCCATGAAAAAAGAAGATTTCACCACTCGCTTACTCAAACTATTCTTTCACATACAAGGGCCTTTTGATGAATGCCGTCAAGAGATGATTTACAAGGCAGGTGCCCGTGCCTTGATCCAAATCGTTTACTCCTCTCTCCTACTCTTCCTGTTCTATCTCCTATTTGGACGCTTCATAGAGTTGGTGCGAGATGCCATGCCCTACCTCTATTTTGGACTTATCTTCGTCCTCTCATCTAGGGCGAGACTAGCAGTTCGCGACTTACATTTGGACAAGGATGACCCGTCCGAAATCCATCATAAAAGCTACAGCAAAAGCCAAATCAACCTTCGTAGTTGGGGTGTATTTTTCGGTATTCTAATTGGTTTATTTACTTTGCTATGTTTCCATAAACTCTATGTCCAACAAATTCCTCTTTCTATTTTTTTAGAAAAACTTTTTCAAACAGATATCCTTATCCCTTTACTGGTATTTGGTTTGAGTATTGCTGCTATCTTTGGAACTATGGTTAATGCATTTCTATCACTACAGGAGGAAAAAACTCCTAACAATCGCAATCCTAAGGAGAAAATAAATCAATGACCTCATTATACGATTTCTCAGTCTTGAACCAAGATGATCAAGAAACATCACTTGAAAGCTATCGTGGTAAGATGCTCTTGATTGTCAACACTGCTACCGGATGTGGGTTAACGCCCCAGTACCAGGGACTTCAAGAACTCTATGAACGCTATCAAGATCAGGG
>NZ_AJQY01000142.1:0-1292 GCF_000296875.1 Streptococcus sp. GMD1S
GTTGCCAGCATTAACTCTTCAATTTCCTCATCAAGGTCAATAAAGCCACCTGTTCGAGATTTATCAGCTGGAATAACAGCTGTTTTTTCCCATTCTCCATTGATTGCATCATAAAAATCGTCTTGATAACGTGTCATCTTGTTCTCGCTTTCATTTTTTCACTTATTCTTAGCTTAGCAAAAAACACTTGGGAATGCAATTAAAAATGGTCTCTCTTTTTTCTTCATTTTTTAGTTATTATTTTAAATTTTTTAAAAATTAACTTGACTTAATTTTTTTTTTAATGTATATTAAAAGACAGGAGGAAAATAACTGTATGATACGTATCGAAAACCTCAGTGTCTCCTACAAAGAAACGTTGGCACTAAAGGATATTTCACTAGTGCTCCACGGACCAACTATTACCGGAATTATTGGTCCAAACGGTGCTGGAAAATCAACTTTATTAAAAAGTATGTTGGGAATTATCCCACACGAAGGTCAGGCCTTTCTCGATGACAAAGAAGTCAAGAAATCTTTACATCGAGTTGCCTATGTCGAGCAAAAAATCCATATCGACTACAATTTCCCTATCAAGGTCAAGGAATGTGTCTCACTGGGACTCTATCCATCTATCCCGCTCTTCCACACTTTAAAGGCCAGCCACTGGAAAAAAGTGGCGGATGCACTTGAAATCGTTGGACTCTCAGACTATGCTGATCGCCAAATCAGTCAGCTCTCTGGAGGACAATTCCAACGTGTTTTGATTGCCCGCTGCTTAGTGCAGGAAGCTGACTACATCTTTTTAGATGAGCCTTTTGTCGGGATTGACTCGATCAGTGAAGAGATTATCATGAATACACTGAGAGACCTTAAAAAAGCTGGTAAAACAGTTCTCATCGTCCATCATGACCTCAGCAAAGTCCCTCATTATTTCGACCAAGTTATGCTTCTCAATCGAGAATTGGTTGCTATTGGTTCAACTGAAGAAACCTTTACCGAAGTCAATCTTAAGAAGGCTTACGGTAGCAAACTCTTTTTCAATGGAGGTGACCTATGATAGTAGAATTTATCGATGGATTGCAACATTTCCATTTCCTACAAAATGCCCTGATAACAGCTATAGTCATCGGGGTGGTTGCTGGAGCCGTGGGATGTTTTATCATCTTACGTGGAATGTCTCTCATGGGGGATGCCATCTCTCACGCAGTTTTGCCCGGCGTAGCCCTTTCCTTTATCCTGGGAATTGATTTCTTTATTGGAGCAATCATCTTTGGCTTGATGGCTTCCATCATCATTACCTACATCAAGGG
>NZ_AJQY01000143.1:0-1277 GCF_000296875.1 Streptococcus sp. GMD1S
CTTGCCCTTGCTATGGGATTGACAGTAGAATCGATGCCAGTTTTCATCGTCTATAGCCTTGTCCCATCAATGATTTTGAACTTTTTATGGATGCTTATTTTCCAATATATTTTTGAAAAATGTTATCTATAAGAAAGAAATAAAAATGTAACAAAGGCGTAATATTTATTATGTCTTTTTTTGGTATACTAGTAATGTCTTAAATAGAAGGAGTATCTACACAATATGAAGAAAAAAATCTTAGCGTCACTTTTATTAAGTACAGTATTAGTGTCTCAAGCGGCAGTATTGACAACTGTCCACGCTGAAACAACTGATGAAAAGATTGCTGCTCAAGATAGTAAGATTAGTAATTTGACAGCTCAACAAAAAGAAGCTCAAAAACAAGTAGATGAAATCCAAACGCAAGTTACAGCTATCCAAACTCAACAAACGAACTTGGAAGCTGAGAACGAAACTCTACAAGCTGAATCTAAAAAACTTGAAGGAGAAATTACAGAGCTCTCTAAGAACATTGTTGCTCGTAATGAATCTTTGGAAAAACAAGCACGTAGCGCACAAACAAACGGTGCTGCAACTAGCTACATCAATACAATTGTAAACTCAAAATCAATTACGGAAGCTATTTCACGTGTTGCAGCCATGAGCGAGATTGTATCAGCTAACAACAAAATGTTGGAACAACAGAAAGCTGATAAGAAATCTATCGCTGAAAAACAGGTTGCAAATAATGAAGCAATCAACACTGTCATTGCGAACCAACAAACACTTGCTGACGATGCACAAGCATTGACAACAAAACAAGCAGAGTTGAAAGTTGCTGAGTTAAACCTTGCTGCAGAGAAAGCTACTGCAGAAAGTGATAAAGCTACTTTATTGGAACAAAAAGCAGCAGCAGAGGCAGAAGCAAAAGCAGCAGCTGAAGCAGAAGCAGCTTATAAGGCACGTCAAACAAGTCAACAACAATCAGTTGTTGCTTCTGGAAATACAACACTTTCAGATCAAGTGCAAGCGACTTCAAGCTCTTCATCAGATGATGATTCAAGCTACACTCCAGCACCTGCTCCGACTCCAACTAGACAACGTCCAACATACAGTACAAATGCTTCAAGTTATCCAACTGGAGAATGTACTTGGGGAGCTAAAACATTAGCACCTTGGGCTGGAGATTACTGGGGTAACGGAGCGCAGTGGGCTACAAGTGCAGCAGCTGCAGGATTCCGTACAGGATCAACTCCACAAGTTGGTGCGATTGCATGTTGGAATGACGGTGGATA
>NZ_AJQY01000144.1:0-1277 GCF_000296875.1 Streptococcus sp. GMD1S
ATTTTGGGGGCTACTTTCTTGACTTCTCTTGCTAAAAAAGTAGATTACTTGGGAATCGAAGTGGATGACTTGCTGATTGATTTGGCAGCCAGTATGGCAGATGTGATTGGTTTGCAGGCTGGTTTTGTCCAAGGAGATGCCGTTCGTCCGCAAATGCTTAAAGAAAGCGACGTGGTCATCAGCGACTTACCTGTTGGCTATTACCCAGACGATGCCATCGCTTCACGCTATCAAGTGGCTTCTAGTCAAGAGCATACCTATGCCCACCATTTGCTGATGGAACAAGGCCTCAAGTACCTTAAGTCAGATGGCTATGCTATTTTTCTAGCTCCGAGTGATTTATTGACCAGTCCTCAAAGTGACTTATTAAAAGGGTGGCTCAAAGACGAAGTGAGTCTGGCTGCTATCATCGCTCTGCCAGAGGATATTTTCTCAACTGCAAGCCAAGCTAAAAGTATTTTTGTCTTACAGAAGAAAAGAGACAAGGAAATAGAACCCTTTGTTTACCCTCTTACTAGCTTGCAAGATCCGTCAGTTTTGTTGACCTTTAAAGAAAATTTTCAAAATTGGAGCAAAGGTACTGAAATATAAAAGAGATTTTGTTATAATAGATGAAAACGCTTAAAAAGAGGTATCATCTTATGACAAAAACAATTGCAATCAATGCAGGAAGCTCAAGCTTGAAATGGCAACTTTATCAAATGCCTGAGGAAAAAGTTTTGGCTAAAGGCTTGATTGAACGTATTGGATTGAAGGATTCGATCTCAACTGTAAAATTTGACGGTCGTTCGGAGCAACAAATTCTTGATATTGAAGACCACACACAAGCCGTTAAAATTTTATTGGATGACTTGATTCGTTTTGACATTATCAAAGGGTACGATGAGATTACAGGTGTCGGCCACCGCGTCGTTGCAGGTGGTGAATATTTCAAGGAATCAACAGTTGTTGAGGGAGATGTGTTAGAAAAAGTTGAGGAATTGGGACTGTTGGCTCCTCTTCACAATCCAGCTAACGCAGCTGGAATTCGCGCATTTAAGGAATTGCTGCCAGATATTACCAGTGTTGTCGTATTTGATACCTCATTCCACACAAGCATGCCAGAGAAGGCTTATCGCTACCCTCTACCAACTAAATACTACACAGACAACAAGGTTCGTAAATATGGTGCCCACGGGACAAGCCACCAGTTTGTCGCAGGAGAAGCAGCGAAACTTTTGGGCCGCCCTCTAGAAGACTTGAAATTGATTACCTGCCATATTGGTAACGGGGCTTCT
>NZ_AJQY01000145.1:0-1277 GCF_000296875.1 Streptococcus sp. GMD1S
ATCTGTTTAGAAAACTTATCCTCACCATACTTGAAAAAGATCCGAACCAAGTCATGATAGTCATAATGATTGACCACCTCATAGGCCGTCAGACGAGCTTCCTGATTCATCCGCATATCCAGTGGCGCATCCTTTTTATAAGAAAAGCCACGCTCACGCTGATCCAGCTGAGGACTGGACACTCCCAAGTCATAACAAATTCCATCAATTTCCTGGACACCAGCCTCCTGCAAACGTGCCTGCAAATGACGGAAGTTATCCTTGATAAAGGTTACCATCCCCTTTTCGATATAGGGTGCCAACCGTTTTTGCGCATTGTCAATGGCATTCTGGTCCTGGTCAAAGGCATAGAGATGCCCTTTTTCGCTCAATTTACTTAATAAATATTCGCTATGGCCTGCTCCGCCCAAAGTCGCATCAACGTAGATACCGTCAGGTTTTACGTCAAGCATATCAATCGTTTCATGAAGCAAGACCGTTACATGATGAAATTCTTTTGTCATATCTTATCTATTTTACCACAAATCTGACCAGCTTGCACTTGTCAGACAAGGCTAAGTTTCTTCGAAAAAAATTCTCAAAAAAAATGTCGTATATACTTGACACGCTATCTCCAAAAGAATATACTATAGTCAAATATATACGACATATCAGAAAGGAGCCCCTATGAATCGTGTGAAAGAATTCCGCAAGGAACTGGGCATTCCCCAGCTCGAACTCGCCAAAGATATCGGTGTCTCGAGACAGACTATCAACATGATTGAAAATGACAAGTACAATCCAACCCTGGAACTCTGTCTCAATCTCGCCCGCAGCCTCCAAACTGACCTCAATAGCCTCTTTTGGGAAGACGATTTTTAAAAAAGGAGCAAACAAATGAAAAAAGAAACTCTCACTGAAAAACTTATCAAACGTACATACGGCATTTCTGGCCCCCTTGACGAACACAAACGGCGCGAGGCCGATCGTATCGGGAATCAAGTCTTTATTGTTCTCTTTTATCTGATGATATTTGGCAACCTCATCCCCTTTGTCCTTGCTTATAAATACCCGCAAATTGTCGCTATCGGTTATCCTCTTGTGGTGTTTGGCATTTCGATGATGGCTGCCCTCTATGTAGTCTCTCAAACCAAGAAAACGGGCATCACAGCTATTGATCCCGAAATGCTGAGTCAAAAAGAAAGTAAACAACTACATTTTCCGGGTCTAAAAGCCGGTCTAATCTATGGCATGGGCATGTTCTTTGGAATACCGCTTCTGAATGTCCTAACCGATGA
>NZ_AJQY01000146.1:0-1260 GCF_000296875.1 Streptococcus sp. GMD1S
GCTTTAGAGAAGTATTTGAAGCATCCTTCGCTGGTTACGATGAGTTTCTTTTCAGCAGGGATATTGTTAAATTTCTCTTTGGCTTCCTTGTCCAGTTTGTCTAGCTTTTCAGTATAGTCTTTGAGATTTTTTTCGTAGAATTCCTTGTTGCTAGGGTCTTTTGCAATCAACTGTTTAGCGATATTTTTAGCATAAATTATCCCATTTTCAAGGTTGAGCCAAGCGTGTGGGTCTTCTTTGCCTTTCTCGTTTTGACCTTCAAGGTAGATGATATCTACGCCGTCACTAACTGCATAGTAGTCTTTGTTTTCAGTTTTCTTGGCATTTTCGACCAATTTGGTAAACCAAGCATTGCCACCTGTTTCAAGGTTGATACCGTTATAGAAAATGAGGTCAGCCTCAGAAGTTTTCTTTACGTCTTCAGGAAGTGGTTCGTACTCGTGTGGGTCTTGACCAACAGGAACGATACTATGAAGATCAATCTTGTCACCAGCGATATTTTTAGTAATATCAGCAATGATAGAGTTAGTCGCTACAACCTTTAGTTTTTGGTTTGTAGATGCTGTATCTTTTTTCCCACTAGCACAGGCAGCTAATCCAATGATAGAAAGAAAAAGAACGAGCAATGTACCTAATTTTTTCATTAGATTCCTCCAGAAGGGTTTCCCCTTATTTATTGATTTTTTTATTTTTTAGTTTCAAGTATCGTTGCTTTGGAGAGATAAAGAAACTGATTAAGAAGAAGCTGGCAGATGTGAGCACGATGCTGGATCCTGCTGCGAGGTTGAAGCTATAGCCGATAAAGAGTCCCAAAACAGAAGCGGTTGCCCCTAGGGTTGATGAAAGAAAAATCATGCTCTTTAGGCTATTAGCATAAAGGTAAGCCGTCGCAGCTGGGGTGATCAACATGGCCACGATAAGAATCGTTCCAACACTTTGCATGGCAGTGACTGACACAAGGGTCAAGAGCACCATGAGTAGATAGTGATAGAAATTAACAGGCATTCCCATGGCTTTAGCCAAAAGCTCGTCAAAGGATGTAATCAATAGTTGTTTAAAGAAAATCCCGATAATCAAGAGAATCAATGCCCCCACACCAATGGTGATCCACATGTCCGTATCTTGGACAGCGAGGATATTCCCAAAAAGGATATGGAAGAGGTCTGTCGAACTCTTGGCAACACTAATCAAGATGACACCTAAGGCTAAGAAAGATGAAAAGGTAATACCAATGGCAGTGTCACTCTTGATGATAGAGTT
>NZ_AJQY01000147.1:0-1260 GCF_000296875.1 Streptococcus sp. GMD1S
ACTGGCATTTTATGCAAACTTCTCAGATTATTCAAAATCTTGAAAAAGAGATGAAAGCGTTTGATAGATTTTCTAAGAAAGTGTATAATAAAAGTAGCAATATAGAAGGAGAAGTCTCATGGCAGTTAAAGATTTCATGACCCGTAAGGTAGTTTATATCAGTCCAGATACGACTGTAGCACACGCAGCAGATTTGATGCGCGAGCAAGGTTTGCACCGTTTACCTGTTATCGAAAACGATCAATTAGTCGGATTGGTAACAGAAGGAACCATTGCGGAAGCCAGCCCATCTAAAGCAACCAGTCTCTCTATCTATGAGATGAATTATCTTCTGAATAAAACCAAAGTAAAAGATGTAATGATTCGAGATGTCGTGACGGTTTCTGGCTATGCTAGTCTAGAAGATGCGACCTACCTGATGCTGAAAAATAAAATTGGGATATTACCAGTCGTAGACAATCATCAGGTCTACGGCGTCATTACAGACCGCGATGTTTTTCAGGCTTTCTTGGAAATCGCTGGATACGGAGAAGAGGGGATTCGTGTTCGTTTCATTACAGAAAATGAAGTCGGAGTACTGGGGAAAATTGTAGCTCTAATTGTAGAGGAGGATTTAAATATTTCCCATACTGTCAACATTCCACGTAAGGATGGCAAGGTCGTCATCGAAGTTCAAATTGATGGAAAAATCGATTTGATTGCATTAAAGGAAAAGTTTGAAAAAGAAGGAATTCAAGTGGAGGAGATCACTCATACCTCTGCCAAAGTCCTTTAAACAAGAGGCTATAAAGCCTCTTTTCTTCTGCCATCAAAAGCGGTGAAAAGCAAAATATGGAAAGAAATGAGAGATTATGGTATAATAAAACGATATGAAAAGGAGTATCTATGGACATTTCAGAAATTCGTCAAAAAATTGACGCAAATCGTGAAAAATTAGCTTCTTTTAGGGGGTCTCTTTGACCTCGAAGGCTTAGAGGAAGAGATTGCCATCTTGGAAAACAAGATGACAGAACCTGATTTTTGGAACGATAATATCGCGGCCCAAAAAACGTCGCAAGAATTAAATGAATTAAAAAACACCTACAACACCTTCCGTAAAATGGAAGAGTTGCAGGATGAAGTTGAGATTTTATTGGACTTTTTAGCAGAAGACGAGTCAGTCCATGATGAACTGGTCGAACAGTTGACAGAACTGGATAAGATGATGACCAGCTACGAGATGACCCTTCTCTTGTCAGAACCTTATGACCATAATAATGC
>NZ_AJQY01000148.1:0-1253 GCF_000296875.1 Streptococcus sp. GMD1S
AAAAATGGTAAAAAAATTTATGATGTTTTCCCAGAATTAGCCTATTTAGGGATTGAAGTTAGTCCAGGAACCAGTGAATTTTTAAAAACACTGGACAGTTCAATCAAAGATCCTAAACTGCCTGATTTGAAGTATCAAGGTATTGATTTTGAATTTAATAACCAATCTGATAATATCTATCTTTATAATGAAATATTAGAGGAAAATCAAAGCAAGGGCCAAGCTCTGCAAGGAATGTATCCAATGGATGCTCAATATCTTTTCCAAAAAGAGATTTTTATACCAACATTTGAATTTCAATATTTCGTTCCAAAAGAAAAAAGAGATCTCTTGTATGATGACTATCTTAAAGAGCTTGAAGCGCTCATGAAGGAATTTTTTGCCAACCAACCCCTACCACGCGGTCTTTATGCTGTCAAAATTGCTAAGTATAAAGAGGATAAACTTGTCAATGATAGTGGTGTATACTATGTGAAGATTGAAAATCGTCAAGTTGTAAAGCTGTTGCAAAAATTAGAGTAGGAGTTGCTAGGGCTAGGTAAGTCTCACAATATTTTTACTAAGAAGAGAAGGGAAGTTTTGTAATGATTAGTTTAGAGCTGTTGTCTGAGGAAAATAGTCTAGACGTTTATTCTTTTGAAAAAGAAAATCGAGAGTATTTTGAACGAAATTTACCTCCTAGACCAGCTAACTATTTTGGTTTAGAAGGTTTTAAAGAAATCACGAGGGAATTGTTAACGGAACAAACGAATCGTGATGTCTATATGCATCTTATCAGAGATTCGCAAGGCATGATGGTCGGCAGAATCAATTTAAGTGTTTTAGAGAATGATCGAACAACAGCAGAGCTTGGGTATAGGATTGGGGAAAATGTTACTAACTTAGGTTATGCTGGCGAAGCGGTTAAACTCGTTTTAGACAAGGCCTTTACGACTTATGGTTTAAATAAAATCATTGCAGGAACGGCAACGGGTAATCTAGCCTCTCAGAGGGTGCTTATAAAAAATGGTTTCACCTTTAGTAGGATGATAGAAAATGACTTACACATTCATAATGAGTGGGTTCATACAGCAGTATTTGAGATAAGGAGGCCATAATATTATTATTTCCAGTCTATTGACAAGGTTAATGGAGTCATCAATCTTTACGGACATTCAAGAATGTTTTCTTGGATGTTTTTTGTTTAGAATCTCCAGATGTGTCTGTTAAAATTTGATTTTCCCAGTGGACAATCGTCCACTTTTTTTATATAA
>NZ_AJQY01000149.1:0-1243 GCF_000296875.1 Streptococcus sp. GMD1S
CCAAACTGCATGGCAGAACCAGAGTAGGCACCGTGGCTATCTAATGGAGTATCTGGCAAAACTTTGACTCCAGTTTCTGTAAAGCGCACTAAATCATCACTTTCAAGCTGCACCCAAGACTTCAACCCATGTGCTGCACCAAAGGGGAAGTTCTGGTAAAAGAGAATCCATTTGCCATCGAAATAAGAAAAGCCATTTGGGTCATTGAGAAGACCTATTTTAGGCTCGACATGGTAACGAGTATGCCAAGGAGATTGTGCCATCGTTTCCTTGATTTGTTTGATTTCATCATTAGACCAGTCTTCATAGCGTCTATAACGGCGCTCAGTTGTCCATTCCATTTTATCTTTCCTCCTAAAGTTCTACTACCTTAATAGTAAACGTTTTCGACCAAAAAAGCAAGTCTTTTATGTTAAAAAATAGCAAAAAATGTCAAACGGTTGCCATAAATCAAGTAAAGGAAATCTAACAAATTTTCACGAAAAAATGAAAGAAAATGTAAATAAAAACCTTTATTCCTCAAGTTTAAAGATATTTTTTTGAGGAAAAAGAGAATTTCCCTCAAAAACGAGCAAAAATAATCAGAGGAAAAAGAAAGGGAATAAAAATTTCTGCAAAACGCTTGACATATTTTAGAAACATGATAAAATAATAGTCGTAGGGCGGATAAAATCGCTTTCAAACACTTTACAAAATTTTATATAAGGAGATTTTTGCAAATGAACAATCAGGATATTGCAAAAAAGGTCATCGAAGCCCTTGGTGGACGTGAAAATGTCAACAGTGTAGCTCACTGTGCGACTCGTCTACGTGTCATGGTCAAAGATGAAGGGAAAATCAAGAAGGAAGTGATTGAGAACTTGGATAAAGTTCAAGGAGCTTTCTTTAACTCAGGCCAATACCAAATCATCTTTGGGACTGGTACAGTAAACAAGATGTACGACGAAGTGGTTGCACTTGGTTTGCCAACCTCTTCTAAAGAAGACATGAAGGCAGAAGCTGCCAAACAAGGAAATTGGTTCCAACGTGCTATCCGTACTTTCGGTGACGTATTCGTACCAATCATTCCAGTTATCGTAGCAACTGGTCTCTTCATGGGTGTTCGTGGTCTCTTGACTGCTCTTGGGATGACACTTCCAGAAGATGTGACAACTTACACTCAAATCTTGACTGATACAGCCTTTATTATCTTGCCAGGATTGGTTGTTTGGTCAACCTTCCGTGTATTCGGTGGTAACCCAGC
>NZ_AJQY01000150.1:0-1229 GCF_000296875.1 Streptococcus sp. GMD1S
CATTTCGATTTCCTTAATCGTTGCCTACCTCTTCCAGCGTTTCTTTGCGCTAGACACGAAACTGGCTACCTTGATTGGAGTGGGTTCTTCTATCTGTGGTGGTTCTGCCATTGCTGCAACAGCACCCGTTATCCATGCCAAGGAAAAAGAAGTCGCCCAAGCCATCTCCGTTATCTTTTTCTTCAATGTCTTAGCAGCACTTATCTTTCCAACTCTAGGAACCTGGCTTCACTTATCAAATGAAGGCTTTGCCCTCTTTGCAGGAACCGCAGTCAACGATACTTCTTCTGTAACGGCCACAGCCAGCGCATGGGACAGTCTCTACCAGACCAATACCCTTGAGTCTGCAACCATTGTTAAACTCACACGAACTCTGGCTATTATTCCCATCACTCTCTTCCTCTCCTACTGGCAAAGTCGCCAGCAAGAAAATAAACAAGGCGTACAACTGAAAAAAGTTTTCCCACTTTTTATCCTTTATTTCATTCTAGCCTCTCTCTTAACGACTCTTCTCACCTCTCTCGGCGTGTCTAGTAGCTTCTTCACCCCTCTCAAACAACTCTCCAAATTCCTTATCATCATGGCCATGAGTGCCATCGGTCTCAAAACCAATCTGATTGCCATGGTCAAATCAAGCGGTAAATCCATTCTTCTTGGAGCCCTTTGCTGGATTGCCATCATCCTTACCAGTCTTGGCATGCAAGCATTGATTGGTACTTTATAAAATAAAAAGGTAGCCCATGGCTACCTTTTTATTGCTCAAGAATTAAGCGAGTATGTTCTCTCTTAATACAACGATTCATCACGATGTCATCGCATCCTCCAGCACGCAAGATTTCTTCCGCTTCTAGATTTTCAAGTCCTAATTGCGCCCAGAAAATCTTGGCATCTGCCTTGAGAAAATCACGCGCCACATCTGGTAAAAACTCGCTCCGTCGGTATACATTGACAATGTCCACAGGAAAAGGAATCTCAACTAGACTCGCATAAGCCTTCTCTCCCAAAATTTCCCCACCTGCAGCCTTGGGATTAACTGGAATGATTTTATAGCCCCGAGCTTGCATTTCCTTGGTCACTCGATTACTAGTTGTTTCCTCACGATCGGACAAACCCACTACCGCTAACGTTTTACTGGTTGTAAGATACTGACGGATCACACCATCACTTGGATTAATAAATTCTTGGCTCATAGAAATCCTCCTTTTTTCTCAGTATAGCATATTTTGAAA
>NZ_AJQY01000151.1:0-1224 GCF_000296875.1 Streptococcus sp. GMD1S
AATCGTATTGCTTATGCCTATCTCATGTATCGTCCAGAAAAATCAATCAGTGAAGTCTCTGAAAAGAGATTAGAAGCAATTAAGGGATTTACAGAATTAGGCTCAGGATTTAAGATTGCGATGCGAGATCTTTCGATTCGTGGAGCAGGAAATCTCCTAGGAAAATCGCAGTCTGGTTTCATTGATTCTGTTGGTTTTGAATTGTATTCACAGTTATTAGAGGAAGCTATTGCTAAACGGAACGGTAATGGGAATAAAAGAATCAAAGGAAATGCTGAGTTGATTTTACAAATTGATGCTTATCTTCCTGATACTTATATTTCTGACCAACGACATAAGATTGAAATTTACAAGAAAATTCGTCAAATTGACAATCGTGTCAACTATGAAGAACTACAAGAAGAGTTGATGGACCGCTTTGGAGAATACCCAGACGTAGTAGCATACCTTTTAGAGATTGGTTTGGTTAAGTCATATTTTGACAAGGTATTTGTAGAACGTGTGGAAAGAAAAGAAAATAAGATTACAGTTCAATTTGAAAAAGTCACTCAACGACTATTCTTGGCTCAAGATTATTTTAAAGCCTTATCTGCAACGAACTTAAAAGCAGCTATAGCTGAGAATAAGGGATTAATGGAAGTTGTATTTGATGTCCGAAACAAGAAGGATTATGAAATTTTAGAAGGTTTGCTGATTTTTGGAGAAAGTTTATTAGAGATAAAAGAATCAAAGGAAGCAAATCCCATTTAACATTTTTCTTCTATAAAAAGGATAAAAATGGTACAATAATAATTTGAGGTAATAAAAATGAGATTAGACAAGTATTTAAAAGTATCACGAATTATTAAGCGCCGCACAGTCGCAAAAGAAGTAGCAGATAAAGGTAGAATCAAGGTGAATGGAATCTTGGCCAAAAGTTCAACGGATTTGAAAGTTGATGACCAAGTTGAAATTCGCTTTGGAAATAAGTTGTTGCTTGTTAAAGTACTAGAAATGAAAGATAGTACAAAAAAAGAAGACGCAGCAGGCATGTATGAAATTCTCAGTGAAACACGGGTAGAAGAAAATGTCTAAAAATATTGTACAGATGAATAATTCTTTTATTCAAAATGAACATCAACGTCGTCGTTACCTGATGAAGGAGAGACAAAAACGAAATCGTTTTATGGGTTGGGTCCTTATTTTGATGATCTTGTTGTTTATTTTACCAACTTATAACTTGGC
>NZ_AJQY01000152.1:0-1219 GCF_000296875.1 Streptococcus sp. GMD1S
ATTTTCTCTGTTTGTCGGGGTACTCAACTTTTCAATGTCGCCATGGGAGGCACGCTATACCAAGATATCGAGGATCATTGGCAGGACTGTTCAGCCGAATACACGACCCAACGCCTCGTAACGGAACCTGATACCATTCTCCGAGAAATCTATGGAGAAATCTCTCACATCAACTCCTTCCACCACCAGAGCATTAAAGATCTAGCCTCAAATCTTAAGGTTGTAGCACATGATCCTAAAGATGGAATCATTGAGGCTGTGACAACTACGGACGGCTTCCCTTATCTTGGTGTTCAATGGCATCCTGAATTTCTCTTTGAAAACCGCCCCAAAGATAAAACGCTGTTTGACTATGTTGTTAACGAACTCTAGGACTTATAAATAGGTTATTAATCATGAATGAAATTAAAATACCTTCTACTCATGAGATTTTGAGAGATATAGAAGCTAATGTTTTCATATCTTATAAGGAAAAGGAAGCAAACCCTTATTTCTTATCAAACAATGAAAAAGAAATAAGGGTTTGCTTTCATCTTTCTAATCTCTATAGACTTTTAACAGCGGAAAGTTACCAATCTTTTTCTAAGAATAAAGAGAATTTCGATAAACTATCTCAAAAAGAAAAACAGCTGAAAGAAATGTCTAAAAAGGCAAAACTATTTTGTAAAAAGGCAGATGCTAAACTAAAAAGTAAATTTCATTCACGTCTTTACTTTTACAGAGATATTCTCATTCATAAAAAAAGATATTATAAAATCGAAGATTTCAATTCGATTGTCAACTTTATCGTTCAAGAAGATTTACTTGTACCCACGATAAAACCTCTTCCTGTTATCAATATGGCAGAAGTAGATTCCTATGTTTTAAAAGTAATTGAGTAAGATCATGTGCAATCTTAAATCAAATCCGTCTTTTCACGGTAACTAAAGTAATCAGAGTGAGAGACAATCAAATGGTCCAAGAACACAATTCCCATCAGTTCACAGGCTTCCTTGACTAACTTGGTTACATGATCATCATTTCGGCTAGGTGCTACTGCGCCTGATGGATGATTGTGGACTAAAATAACAGAAGTCGCCATATGCTTGATGGCATAGTGAAGGATTTCCCTTGGTTCTGCAATGCTGCGTGTCGCAGAGCCGATAAAAATAGTTTGCTGATGAATGATTTGATTTTGAGTATTGAGATAGAGCGCCACTAGGTGCTCTTGTTTTTTATC
>NZ_AJQY01000153.1:0-1215 GCF_000296875.1 Streptococcus sp. GMD1S
ATAATCTCTAAACTGGCAAAAAGAAATTTGTAGATTGAAACAACTTCATGGCTTTCAAGGTAGGATGCCATTCGTTTAATCACATAACTATTCTTGTGGTTGCTAATTGTGATCAGCCGTTGTTTTTCAACGATAAAGGTCATCGGAATCGCTTCATAATATTCTTTGTCTTTTTCTAAGTCAAGAACATTATAAATGAAGGTTACCGTTCCCGTTTCACGGTGATAGTCCATGTGGGCACGCTCATTTCTATCCAGAGCATACTCGATGGTTTCCTTGTCCAATCCATAGACATCCGAAAGGTCTTCCATGTTTTTAATCTTGTCTACATCAAGGTCTATCCACGTACAATCGTGACCTAATTTTTTCTCTACAAATAGCATACTCTCTCCTTTACCAAACTCCTTCTATTGTACCACAAATCTGCTAAAATAGCCGGCCTATTCAGTACGAGATAGATTGCTGACGACGGTGATATTACGATTTGGAACAAAGTGAAGGGCTTGATCGTCACCTCGCAGTTGAGTTGTACGGATCCCTACGCTAACGACCTTTCCAGAAACGGTAATCGGTCCATTTGTGAGAACCACTTCATCGCCCACATCAAGCTGGCGTTCAAAGAGGATGAAAAAGCCATTGATGACATCGGATAGAAAGCCTTGCGCCCCCATACCAATGGCCACCCCGGCAATCCCCGCACCAGCAAGGAGGCTAGAAACTGGCAAACCTAAAATAGACAGGATACAGTAGAGCAGAAAGAAATAAAGAATGTAGTTAAAGACATTCTCCAGCAAACGGGAGATAGTCTTTTGTCTTCCTGCATCTCGATTGGAAAATTTAAGCGAGGGCTTGACAATCTTTCGTACAGTTGCATGAAGCATCTTTTTAGCTATATAAAATAGTAAAAACAAAATCAAAAGAGAAATCACCTTGGTCAAGAGATTCTCTAATATGGTTGTTAAATCAAGTTTATCAAAATAGCGTTGAAAAAAATCTTGCATATAAAACTCCTTTTCCCTATTATACCATAAAATCGCCCTTCTCTTTTCTTTCATAATTATTCAATTATCGGCCCTATTTTCAAAATATCACTTGCCTATATAGCATATTTATACTATAATTATAAACAATACATTTGAAGGAGACTGCTATGAAACGAATCATTAGAGCCTGGACCAAGGCAAGCCTCATCAAACGAATCCTTATTGGAATGAT
>NZ_AJQY01000154.1:0-1213 GCF_000296875.1 Streptococcus sp. GMD1S
CGTTGACCCAGAACAAGTAAGAGGTATTCCTGCGCATAAGACAAAATCTGCTGGAGAATATAGACGATGACCAGCCCAATAGAGATAATACCCAGTGTCGAGCGCATCTGGTCTGGTACGTAACTATCAATGATGGACTGAAGATAGTAGGAACCCACGATATTGATCAAGGTCACCAAGAGTGTCGCTAGGACGATATTGGTAATTAAGCCATGCTGTTTGAGTAAGATCGGCAAGAAGGATAGGAGTCCCTGTTTTTTCTCCTTATGAGGTTTATAGTCCGGTGATGGTGCCATAAAAATACTAACCCCTGTCCACTCTTGCGCAAATCGCTCACGGGAAATCTTGGTCAGCTTGATACTAGGATCTGGATCAGCGATATGAATGTGCTTTTTATCCTGACCTATCACCACATAGTAGTGGAGCAACTTCCCTTCCTTGAGCACATGAGCCACAAAAGGAAAGGTCAAATCTGGCAAATCAAAGAGCGTCATATCCGCCTTGATAGCCCGCGTCTCAAACCCAATCTCCTCTGCCACCTTTACAAGTCCCAAAGCGGTCGTCCCATCCATGGTCGTCTTGGCTAACTCTCGTAGATGAGCCAAGGAGTAATAACTACCGTAGTAACCAAAGACCATAGCCAAAGAAGCCACGCCACAATCCATCTGATCCACCTGGGGACGATAGTGCCTTTTCCTAAATTTCATATCCTTCTCCTTTTTCTAATAATCTCTTTAAAAATTTGTAAGATTATTTTAACCAAATAAGGATGAAAACAGGAAAATATTCCTAAATAAACCATTTTTACGCCTAAAACGCACTTCAAAAAGCATAAACTATCATTTAAATGTAAAAAGCAGAACAAAAGTTCTGCCTGCTTAAAGTAACCGTTAAAAAATGAATGCCTAGAAATAAACTATTCTGAAATGATATTCTCTTTACTTCTATAAAGTGAGATAAATGTCATCAAAAATAATGAAATCGTAGGTATATCAAAACATTCAAACCACGTAGGTAGATTTATTTTGTTTACATCAGCCACAATTCTAATCATTAGATAAGCCATCGAGCTAGACAATACAATAAACTCTGGCCAAGCTTTTCCTAGTAATTGAACAACTTTCATCTCAAACTCCGATCTGATGGTTCATCAATTTCCAATCGTACTTTCTTTTGTTTTGTACTTGTATCCTACATAAAACAGACCAAGCAG
>NZ_AJQY01000155.1:0-1201 GCF_000296875.1 Streptococcus sp. GMD1S
TGCTTTTGAAATATTGAAAAAGAATCCAAAACTAATAAAATCTTTGATTCTACCAGTGGACTACCTAGTAGTAGTTAATGGTGGAGATATTCAAGCGATTCTGAATGAGCAAGATGAGGAAGTTTTTTCTGCTTCGTAAAGCTACCCGACTTATTTGGGAGGGAAAGCAACCTATTTTAGATTTTCTATGAATGAGGGGAATAGCATCTAATAGTTTTGTCTATAAACTGAAAAAGGAGGAAAACATGCTAGAAAACTTTATTAAAGTGTCAGACATGCCCCAAGAAGTGATTGAAAAGTATAAGGGTCAAGTTCCAGCGGAGTTGCTACAAATTTGGCAGGAAGATGGTCTGGGAACCTTTTTAGATGGTTATCTAAAAGTCATCAATCCAGATGATTATCTAGAGCTTCTCCAAAATAGCTATTTCAGAGGAGACATTGCTTTTCCAATGTTTGTGACGGCATTTGGAGATATTATTACTTGGGAAAAGAATGCCTACGTGGGAATTGTCCAATATAATATTCAGGATATGGATATTATTTGTAAGGGTCTGGATTTATTCATTCGATTTTTAGATAATTCATATGTGACTGATAACTTTGAACTTAATTTATATAGGCAAGCTGTTGCCAAACATGCTCAATTAGCCTACGATGAGTGTTTCGGTTTCGTTCCACTTTTGGCATTAGGAGGCTTTAAAGATGTAGACCACATGGATAAGGTAAAAGTCTTGGAGCACATTTACCTCATGTACCAACTTACAGGTGGTGTGATGGACGACTAGGAGTTGCTATTTCTTTATTGAGAATAGTACGAGAGGAAGAACTTCCCTTCCAAATGCAAAACAAAAGAACCTCAGAGGAATTCTCTGAGGTTCTTTGCGTTTTAGTTTCCATATTTTTGGTAAAAATCGACCTTAACCTGGATAAAGGTTTCGGCTTCGCGTAGTAGTTGCAGGAGGGTAGCACGGGTTTCAAACTCCTCACGTGTTTTAGGGAGACTCCGATTGCGGAAGACTTGCAGATAGCGTTCGATGTCATCAAGTAGGTCATGAGCAGGATTGGTCTGACTTAGCTGGGCAGCAATCTTAGAAAAGAGCTGGGCCAAGATCAAACTCTCACTTGCGGCCAGATGACAGGTATTGATCTGCTGGGCCATATTTCGCAGGATGCGACTTTGTCGCTGTCTCATCTCAAAGTA
>NZ_AJQY01000156.1:0-1181 GCF_000296875.1 Streptococcus sp. GMD1S
AGTACCGAAGAGGTCAAATCTCTCTTATCAGCTCACTTGGACCCAAATAGTGTTGAAGCATTTTTCAATCTTGTTACAGACTATAATGCGACTGTCGGCTCCACTGGCTTAAGTGGTGATTTTGCCTCCTTTACAAAAACGGAATACGATGTAGAGAAAATCAGCAATTTGTGGACACAAAAGAAGGGTGACTTTGTCGGGACCAACTGCCGTATCAATAGCTATGCGCTATTAAAAAATTCAGTCACGATCCCAAAACTTGAAAAGAATGATCAGCTACTTTTTGTGGATAATGATGCTATCGATAAGGGAAAAGTATTTGATGAGAAAGATAAGGAAGAGTTTAATATTCTATTTTCTAGGGTGGAGACAGAAGCGACAACGGATGTAAAAGTTCACGCGCAGAAGATGGAGAAATTCTTTTCCCAGTTTCAATTTAATGACAAAGCTCGAATGCTGTCTGTAGTCTTGCATGATAATTTGGATGGAGAGTTTCTTTTTGTCGGGCATGTTGGTATTTTAGTGCCAGCTGATGATGGTTTCTTATTTGTTGAAAAACTGACTTTTGTAGAGCCCTATCAAGCTATTAAGTTTGCGAGCAAGGAAGACTGTTACAAGTATCTATCCACCAAATATGCGGATTACACAGGTGACGGACTAGCTAAGCCTTTCATCATGGACAATGAAAAGTGGGTTGAAGGATATTAAGGTAGGCAAGGGAGAAGGAGTATGGAGACAGTAGTAGCGCTTTTAGTTGTCATTCTTATCGGAGTCTGGGCTGTAAACATTCTCAAGTCTCGTAAGGCAAATAAAAAAGAAAGATTTTTTGGCTATATGCAGCGCTATGATATAGATGGTGAGGGCTATCAGTCAGAAGTCTGGGAAGTGATAGAAGATGAGGAATGGAAATAAGGAGGAGAGTCCAAAAACAGTAGATTTCTTGCCTTTCTCAAGAAAGGGAACTAGTAACATTAGTGCTATTCTAAGGAACTTATAGGAGGAAACATTATGGGAATGATTGCTAATTATCAATATCTATCTGACAATGAATTAAGCCAAATAAAGCGCTATTCTTGTCAGGAAGAGGATTTACTTGACTTAGTAGAGGATTATCCTGAGGGAAACGATACGTTGATAGATATTGACAAAATGTGGGATGCCTTGCTCTTTGTTATGACAGG
>NZ_AJQY01000157.1:0-1176 GCF_000296875.1 Streptococcus sp. GMD1S
GGTACTAAGTTACTGTATATGGACTTAGATTTACCATCTTGGAAGCAATACATTGAATTGAAGAAAGATGCAAAAAGAGCTATTATAAAAATGGATGTGACACTAACATCTGTTGGGTATTCCTATATGATTGGTGATTTCGATGCTGCCATTAAGGAGGCTTCTGAAGCAACGACTGATCAAAAACTGAAGCCAAAATACAGGGATTCCTTAGAGAGTTACCTCATTCGCTCGACAGTTCTTGCAAATCCTAACCTAACCAGAGATGAGCTTGATCTTATGCTAAACAAAATGTCCATATCAGATTCCTCTCTAGCCGAGAAAACAAAAAGCGTGAGTATTGCACTTTACGATTTAACAATTGCTCATCAATCCAATGATTACTTTGAAGAATTAGAAAACGAGTTTAAATATCAACAATTGGAAATCATTTACTATCAAGCCTTGAACTCTAAATTAAAAGGAGATATGACTAGGGCGAATGAATTGTTTAGAAAACTCGCTCAAGAAGATGAACAGCTCTATATCGTCCAGAAGTCTAAAGAATTTTTAAAAAGTGAATCTATTAATTAGCGATGAATAAGTACAGGAAAGGATTGAATATGAAATCAAACAGTTTATTTTTTTTTAATGGAATTTTTGCTTTAACGTGCTCTCCCATTATTGCATTTGCATTTTTCTATAGATGGGAGATAAGATTTATCAATGGGGCTCTTCGTTTTGTTGATAAACCAGCATGGGCTTTTTCAGTAAATTTAATTAGTTTTATATTTCTTGTTTGTTCCATACTTGCAATTTTCATTTATAGAAAAGAATCAAATGGTCGTAAGAAAAGCTTTTTGTTTCTTTTAGTTGCATCTATCACAGGTTTTATCCCCTTCCTTTCATTTTTTTCAGCAATTTTTGCTCTTATTGCTGGGATTTTATATTTGGTTGATTTTAATCGATTGGTAAAAGAATAAACTAGAAGGTATTTATCATTTTCAACATATCCAACCTTTTTTAGAACTGATTCTCTCAATCTCCGGTACGTCTGATTTCTATTTTTTGAGGTTTCATTATATAATAGCATTATATGTAATGACTGATGTAGTTACACTAACATTTCTATTTAAAAATTAAGGAGTATTATCAATGAAAAAAGCAATGTTAATTATAAACCCTACCTCTGGTGGG
>NZ_AJQY01000158.1:0-1176 GCF_000296875.1 Streptococcus sp. GMD1S
TAACGAAAAAGGTGGGCTCTCAAATCAAGCGATTACGGTAGATGGGGTTGCTCCAGATGGGACTGTTACTCTTACAATTGCAGGGGAGATGTTCACCAAACAAGCAACGGTGAGCTCGACTAGTGTAACCTTTACTGCAAATGAGCTGAAGAAGGTATATGATCGTAATGGAGGACGACTTCCTAGTGGACCGGTGACTGCAAGTACGACAGTGGATGGTTTGGTTTCAGATACATTTAATGGACAAATCACGCCAAATCAAGCGTCAATTTCAGTAAGTAATAGCCAGTCTGCTTCAGCAAGTGCAAGTCAATCAGCCTCAGTAAGCTCCAGCCAATCTGCATCATTGAGTGCTAGTCAATCCGCCTCAGTAAGTTCAAGCGAATCTGCATCTGTAAGCTCGAGTCAATCCGCTTCAGCGAGCTCGAGTCAATCTGCATCATTAAGTGCAAGTGAGTCAGCATCAGTAAGTGCTAGCCAATCCGCTTCAGCGAGTGCAAGTCAATCAGCATCAGTGAGCGCAAGTCAGTCTGCCTCAGTAAGCTCGAGTCAATCTGCATCATTGAGTGCCAGCCAGTCAGCTTCGGTAAGTGCCAGCCAATCCGCTTCAGTAAGTTCGAGCCAATCCGCTTCAGTGAGTGCCAGCCAGTCTGCGTCCGTAAGCTCAAGCCAATCCGCTTCAGTGAGCGCAAGTGAATCAGCATCATTGAGTGCAAGTCAGTCTGCTTCAGCGAGTTCGAGTCAATCTGCATCTGCAAGTGCAAGTCAGTCAGCGTCAGTGAGCGCAAGTCAGTCTGCCTCAGTCAGCTCGAGCCAGTCTGCATCATTGAGCTCTAGTCAATCCGCTTCAGTAAGCACAAGCGAATCCGCCTCAGCCAGCTCAAGCAAATCTGCATCAGTTAGCTCAAGTCAGTCAGCTTCAGCGAGTGCAAGTGAGTCAGCCTCAGCGAGCGCGAGCCAATCCGCTTCTGTAAGTGCGAGTGAGTCAGCTTCAGTCAGCTCGAGCCAGTCTGCATCATTGAGCTCGAGTCAGTCAGCTTCAGCGAGTGCAAGCCAATCCGCTTCAGTAAGTTCGAGCCAGTCAGCTTCATTGAGTGCAAGCCAATCAGCATCTGTAAGTTCAAGCGAATCTGCATCTGTAAGTTCAAGCCAATCCGCTTCTGTAAGTGCGAGTGA
>NZ_AJQY01000159.1:0-1175 GCF_000296875.1 Streptococcus sp. GMD1S
TGCATTGGCTGAATCACTGAGGAGCGCCAAGACACCATCACGACCGATTTCTGCCAAACGAGCAAAATCCGTCGCATAGGATTCGCTAGCTGTCTGGTCAAACTTGAAGTCCCCTGTATAAACGATGCTACCTTCAGCTGTTTTCAGGACTATTCCCAAACTTTCTGGGATAGAGTGAGTTGTACGGAAGAAGGAAACCACAGTCCCTCCAAAATCAATCTCCGTATCTTCATCAATCACATGGAAGTCATTGAATTTCTTAACCGTATCATTTCCTTTGACAAAGAGTTTGGCCAACTCAATGGTCAACTCAGAACCAAATACAGGCACCTTAGCCTCTGCCAAAAGATAAGGCAGGGCACCAATGGCATCTGCATGTCCGTGGGTCAAAAAGACCCCTGCGATACGATCGCTATTTTCAAAAAGGTAGTCCATATTTGGAATGACGACATCAACACCTAGTTGTTCATTTTCAGGGTATTTAAGCCCCGCATCCAAAACAAAAATAGAACCATCGATTTCAGCGATGTACATATTTTTACCATTTTCTCGTACACCACCTAGTGTTGTTAAACTAATATTACTCATTTTCCCTCCGAAACTTCATTTATCTTGATTATAGGGCGAATTTACCCTCTTATTCTAAAAGTTCTAAAACTTCCAGCCGAATCTTTTCCTACCATTATACCATTTTTTTGATTATTTTCAAAACGAAGATCGGTTTTTAACTAGAGATTAGTCACTACTGTGAATCGAATTCTTTTACTTTGACTTCTCTTTTGGAGGCTTCATCTAAGATAATAGAACGATTGTACCATCAAAATTATGGACTTTCTGAATCAATTTGATTTCAGATACCTTTCTCGAACTCTAAATTTTTCTTTTAGTTCAAAAAACTTGCTTTTACCTCTCGACTTGAGAACTATTTCCTACAAAGACATGGTTTATCTACATCCAAAAGCGAAAATTTCCTGTTCGCTACAGAATCTAAAAAATTTTCAGCAATTAGCCACTAAGATAGAGGATAACGTTAGGAAATTTCTTCAAAAAGAAAAAAGACTTAGAAATTCTAAATCTTTTTATCATCTTTAGTTTGGATAGATATAAGTGACGTTACCTAAAAATTCATGAGGATTAAAGAAGCCACGGTAATTTGCAATCTGCTTTTGACGTCT
>NZ_AJQY01000160.1:0-1149 GCF_000296875.1 Streptococcus sp. GMD1S
GAACTCAGCGGAGGGATGCGCCAGCGTGTAGCCTTGCTTCGGACCTATCTTTTTGGGCACAAGCTCTTTCTCTTGGATGAGGCCTTTAGCGCCTTGGATGAGATGACCAAGATGGAACTTCATGCTTGGTATCTGGAAATTCACAAACAGCTACAGCTGACGACCCTCATCATCACGCATAGTATCGAAGAGGCCCTCAATCTCAGCGACCGCATCTATATCTTGAAAAATCGTCCTGGGCAGATTGTTTCAGAAATTAAACTAGATTGGTCTGGAGACGAGGACAAGGAAGTCCAAAAGATTGCCTACAAACGACAAATATTAGCAGAATTGGGATTAAATACGTAGCCTTTTAGGAAATTAGAATATATTAAATACAAGCGAAATCCTTGCTTGTATTTTTTATTTCAAAGCTGATGAACATGCATGATTAGGCTTAATATTTAAAGAAATGGTAAGTTAATATAAAAATAAATAAATTTTAGTTGACATTTTGTAATGGAACTGTATAATATAATTGAACCATTATAGATAATAAGGAGGATAATGTGGTGAAAAAGAGAACTAGCAAACTCTTTCATGGCTTGATGGCCTTGCTGCTGGTTGTGTCGGTCTTTTTGCCTGCACTTAAAGTTAGCAATGTTGTTAAAGCGGAGGAACTACCAGCGAGCAGTTACACAATGAAAACTGTTTCAAAAATCAACAATAACAAACTTGTTGATGGCGCTAAGTACGGGGAAGGTAAATTCTATCTTCAACCAACTTATAGTTTCCCAAATGATGTAACCCTCAAAGATGGGGATTACATGGTGTATCATGTTCCAAACGAATTTAAAATTGAAAAAGATTCTACTACGGAATTGAAAGCACCAGATGGGCAAACAACTATTGCTGAATTGACAACTAGTAAAGCAGATAACACAGCTACTGTCAAAGTGACAAATGCTGCTTACTTTGCTAATTTGTCAGAGAACAAGGAGATTACTGCCCTGTTTACAGTCGTTTGGGCAGATAGTGTTAAACTAAACACTCCTTATCAAATTAATATCCCAGGTGACCAAGTTTACACTTTGACTCGTATCGTCCCAGATGATGACCCAACTGGATTTACTAAATGGGGAGTTCAAGACTCAGACGATCCTAACTATG
>NZ_AJQY01000161.1:0-1147 GCF_000296875.1 Streptococcus sp. GMD1S
CATAGTTAGGATCGTCTGAGTCTTGAACTCCCCATTTAGTAAATCCAGTTGGGTCAACGTCTGGAACGATACGAGTCAAATGGTAAACTCCTGCACCAGGAATGTTGATTTCATATTCCTTGTTCTTTTCAACATGGTCTGCCCATACCACAGTAAATGATGCAACAATTTGTTTGTTCTCATTAAACTTCTTAAAGTACTCTTCGTTTGTTACTGTAATCTTAGCAGTATTCGTTGCCTTCTCTGTTGTCAGTTTTGCAATCGTTTCACCGTTCGGAGCTTTCAAATCTGTACTAGAATCTACTTCGATTTTGAACTCATTTGGAACGTGATAAACCATGAAATCACCGTTATTCAGAGTTACATTGTCTGGGAATGCGTAAGTTGTTTTAAGATAGAACTTACCTTCTCCATATTTGGCATGATCGACTAATCGGTTCGTATTAATCGTCGGCTCTGTAGTCAAAGTGTACTCTGATTCAGTTTTTTCGGCAGCACTAACTACTCCATTAAGTCTTAGTGCAGGCAAAAAGACCGACACAACCAGTAGCAAGGCCATCAAGCAACGAAAGAGTTTACTAGTTCTCTTTTTCACCACATTATCCTCCTTATTGTCTATAATGGTTCAATTATATTATACAGGTCTATAACAGTATGTCAACTATAATGTGCTAATTTTTATATTAACTTATCAGATAGATGGATAAGTCAGCCAATCCCACGTCCGCATAAGCTTTGAAACAATTAAATCCAAGCAGGGTTCTTGCTTGGACTTAATATATAATATTGTTCTAAGAATCTAAGTATTTAATCCCAATTCCGCTAAGATTTGACGTTTATAGGCAATTTTTTGGACTTCCTTGTCTTCGCTCTGGAACCAATCTAGTTTGACTTCAGAAACAATCTGTCCCGGCCGATTTTTTAGAATGTAGATACGGTCGCTGAGATTGAGGGCCTCTTCAATACTATGCGTGATGATGAGGGTCGTCAGCTGCAACTGCTTATGAATCTCCAGATACCAAGCGTGGAGTTCCATCTTGGTCATCTCGTCCAAGGCGCTAAAAGCCTCATCTAAAAGAAAGAGCTTGTGTCCAAAAAGATAGGTCCGAAGCAAGGCTACACGCTGGCGCATCCCTCCGCTGAGTTC
>NZ_AJQY01000162.1:0-1140 GCF_000296875.1 Streptococcus sp. GMD1S
TTTGCACCTGTGTCTGATAAGATTGCTGAATTACAAAAACTGTATGTCACTAAAAATAGCCGTGGCAAAGGTTATTCCAGCAGGTTGATAAAGCGGATATTCCATGAAGCCCGCCTAGCAGGTTATGAACAACTTTATCTAGAAACCTCTACTGAACTGGCTACGGCTGTGGTAATCTATCAGCACTATGGTTTTACAGCATTGCAACAACCACTTTCTAACGCTGCCGGCCACCCAGCTATGAATATCTGGATGATAAAATCCCTCTTATCAGATGAATAGATGTTAGTATACTATGGTCGACTCGAGGACATCAGTATCAAGCTCCTCAAGACAGCTAAAACAACTTTTAAAAATGTAGCCAATGCTATGATAGTAAAGGTATTGTTTCAGCACTATCACACTAGAAGAAATCCGACTGCTTATAAAAGCAGTCGGATTTTTATATATCTAATTTTTCAAAAAATTTGCCTGTTAACTGCTTTTCTTTTAGCTTCTCAAGTAGCTCATTTTCCAGAAAAGGACTTAGTTCGTCAAAATCTTGACAAACCTTAAAAACAGTCTCTCTGTCCAACTGACCATAAGCTAATTCGTAATAGTCCTTATTATGCTGCCAGTTCTGGTCATAGTTGACATCTGTCCGTTGATAGTAAACGATGTTTTGCTTCGGAGTCAGGTAAAGCTTCTGTGTTAGAATGCTTTTCTGATCTTTAGATAACTTGCTACGACTGAAAATCTTAACACCTTGAAAAATCTTGCGCTCATGAATTCCTTGATCTGTCACCTTCAATTCAATTCTTTTATAGTGCATACTATCACCTCCTGAAATTACCTACATTATATCATGTTCTGGCAAATTTTCAAACAAAAGTGTCATTTCCAAAAGTCTTCAGTCGCCTCTAAAATCTCTTCTGTTGGTGTTACTGTGGCCTCAATAATGCTCTTGCCAGTCTTTTTCAGATAGGCTTGTATAAGATGATAGCCATAAGCATAGCCTGCAGCATAAGGCATACCAACCGGTATTTGACCTTGAATCTCAGCAATTTCATCACCGTAAAGATAAGGAGCCATTTCCGCCATACCTGTTAGCTGAAGCTGACTTGAGATGATGGGCTTAATCTCTTCTAACTGCTCTGGACT
>NZ_AJQY01000163.1:0-1135 GCF_000296875.1 Streptococcus sp. GMD1S
GCAGGTGTGACATACGACACTGCTACACATGAAGTGACAGTAAACGTTACAGATAATGGTCAAGGCAAACTTGTTGCAACTGCAACTAACAACAACCCAACCTTCACAAACACTTATAAAGCAGCTACAACAACAGCTACTATCACGGCTACTAAAGTCTTGAATGGTAAAGCTCTAGAAGCAGGTAAATATGAGTTTGAACTTAAAGAAGGTGACAAAGTCGTTGCAACAGCTAAAAATGCTGCAGACGGCACTGTTACTTTCAAAGAAATTGAGTTCAATGAAGCAGGCGACCACACTTACACTATCACTGAAAAAGCAGGTAGCGAAGCAGGTGTGACATACGATACTGCCAAACACGAAGTTAAGGTGAACGTTAAAGATGACGGTGCAGGTCAACTTGTTGCAACTGTTACAGGTAACAACCCAACCTTCACTAACACTTATAAAGCAGCTTCAACAACTGTAAATATTACCGCTAAGAAAGTCTTAGAAGGTAAAGCCCTTGAAGCTGGTAAATATGAGTTTGAACTCAAAGAAGGTGACAAAGTAATCGGAACAGCTAAAAATGCTGCAGACGGTACTGTTGCTTTCGAAGGTATCGAATACAAAGAAGCTGGTGAGCACACTTACACTATCTCTGAAAAAGCAGGTAACGAAGCAGGTGTGACATACGATAAATCTACTCACAATGTAACAGTAAAAGTTACAGATAATGGTCAAGGTCAACTTGTTGCGACTGTAACTGACAACAACCCAACCTTCACAAATACTTATGTTGCATCTTCAACAAAAGTAACCTTTACAGCTAAGAAAGTCTTGAAAGGTGATAAAGAGCTTGTAAAAGGTCAATTTAAGTTTGAACTTAAAGAAGGTGACAAAGTCGTTGAGACAGCTACAAACGCTGCAGACGGTACTGTTACTTTCACAGCAATTGAGTACAAAGAAGCAGGTGAGCACACTTACACTATTACTGAAGTAAAAGGTAACGATGAGAATATCAAATATGATGAAAATTCTTACGAAGTGACAGTAAAAGTGACAGATAATGGTGCAGGTCAACTTGTAACAGAAGTTACAGGTAACAACCCAACAATCACTAACACGTATACTGAACCGAAAAAAGAAGAACCTA
>NZ_AJQY01000164.1:0-1133 GCF_000296875.1 Streptococcus sp. GMD1S
ATGGAACAGAACTTTGTAGCTCTTACAGAAGAAGAGTTGACGGATGTGAATGGGGGGTCGGTTACCGCTGTAGTTGTAGGAGGTGTCTTACTAATTGGTGGTATTGCTTGGGGCTATTTTATGTAATAATAAGGAGAGAAAAAATGAATTTAAATAAATGGACAGAATTGACAGAAGAAGAATTGATGAATACAGAAGGTGGCTTAATTACCATAGCCATGATTGCTGGAGGAGTAGCAATTTTCCTTGGTGGTCGATTAATTGGTCAAGATTTAAAACGTAAATTTGGATAAAAGTAGAATTGTATGAAAAATCTAAAAAATGTAATGGGAGCAGTTCTAATTATTTTTGGAGTGCTTTGCATATTGGGAGATTTAAATGTAATCACCTTTAATGTTGAAAAATATTTCCAAACAGAATTAGTTGTTCCGATCCTTATTTTGATGATGAGTTACTTGGATTTAGCTAAAGACAAGGTTTAAAGAGAACTATTTTTAGTGTATGGCAACTGCTATTGAATAGTCATCTTTTAGTTATTATCAATGAAATAAGAACTAATTTAGGAATAGTAGGGATTTTGGTTGGAGTAGCTATTGGATTAGCCAGTATTATTTAAAAAGGAGAGAGAAAAATGAAAGAAATGGATAAAAAATTTAATATCATGACAGAAGAAGATTTGGCTCTTACTGAAGGAGGCTTCATTGTCACTACTTCCACAGCAATAGCTTGGGGTGTATTAGGAGTAGCTTCTTATATGTATGGGCGTTATCTAGGAAGTAGACGTTAATCTAAATATAGAAGGAAATTAACTATGAATCGTAACCTAAATCTCAATACATTGTTACCTAAGCTAGCCACTATACTTCCTTTGTTAGGAATAGGTCTTAATCTTACGCTTCATCTAATTCGTACGGGTTCGCTAGTATCTTTTGATTGGCAATGGAGTTTAATAGGTTTGATTGTTGCAGGCTATTTTGGTATTTATTGTAAGGATTTGAAGAAAAATAATCAAAACTATAAATGATGAATCTGAATGGAAAGGATTTTGTGCATGTAAATGGCGGAGTTTTTCCACCTTGTTTTATCCAGAAACCTATCCAATTCTGCTTGGTCTGTTTTATGTAGGATACAAG
>NZ_AJQY01000165.1:0-1132 GCF_000296875.1 Streptococcus sp. GMD1S
AGCGAATTTAACCAAGAAGAAGTCGAAACCTTGGCACGTCCATGTTTGAACATGCTCAATCGTTTGACGTATGAAGTAACAGAAATCGCCTTGGATCTTCCAGGGATCAATTTGGAGTTTTAGTCATGAAATTAGCTGTCATTACAGATTCTTCAGCCTATTTAGAGGAGAAGACGCTGCAAAGAGAGAATCTATTTATCTTGGATATTCCTGTTAACATTGATGGGGAGGAGTATGTTGAAGGTGTCAATCTGACTGCTGAGGAATTTTATCAAAAAATGGTTCAGTCTGTAGAATTGCCTAAAACTAGCCAACCAAGTATTGCCAAATTGGATGAGATTCTTAGTTCTTTGAAAGACGAGGGTTATACCCATGTCTTGGGACTCTTTCTTTCGTCAGGAATTTCAGGCTTTTATCAGAACATCCAATACATGTTGGATGAGTATGATGGCTTGACCATTGCCTTTCCAGATACCCATATCACCAGTTCCCCTCTAGGATTTATGGTAGAGAGTGCTTTTGAATGGGCAGAACAAGGTGATGATTTTGCCCAGATTCAGGAGAAGTTGGGGATCCAAATTGCTGATAATTCAGCCTTTATCATAGTAGATGACCTCGACCACTTGGTTAAAGGAGGACGTTTGTCAAATGGGGCAGCTATCTTAGGGAATCTCCTCAGTATCAAGCCTATCCTTTACTTTAATGACCAAGGTGTGATTGAAGTTTACGAAAAAGTTCGTACGGAAAAGAAGGCAATCAAACGTTTGGTGGAAATCATCAAGGAGTTGACAAAAGATGGGGACTACCGTATAACAGTCATCCATGGCAATGCTCCTCAAAAGGCAGTGGATTTGCGCCAGCTTTTGATGGAGAGTGGTGTGACTTCTGAGATTCCAATTAATACCTTTGGGAGTGTCATTGGGACCCACCTTGGAGAAGGTAGTATCGCCTTGAGCTATACACCAATCGTCTAAATTGTTCTTACAAGCTTTGTATCTTAGCAATTGAACACGGCCTACCTGCCTCTTGAAAAAAGATGCCTGTCTTGCCTTTCGTAGAAAGTCAGCGCCATTCCTTATTTTTCATGGGCAGCTAACGTCCTTTGTATCTTGATAATTGAACACGCCTGGAA
>NZ_AJQY01000166.1:0-1127 GCF_000296875.1 Streptococcus sp. GMD1S
AAGACATTTGGGGTGCTTTAGGCTGAGATGATACCCATTGAACCTGATACAGTTAAGACTGGCGAAGGGAAATGTGAAAAGGTTTTTTTCGTATGTCGAAAGAAACTGTTTAATCTTGTAAGCTAAACTCTAATTCTCGTTTGTAATTGGAGTTTTTTTGTTTATCAAAAGAGGATAGGCTTGACGGCAAGTCTTTCGGTAGCTCTCCTAGAATGCCCCACTTTTCTTTAAAAAGGTCAAGTAAAACTAGGATTTTCTTGGTATTTTGTTGATTACGAACGAGTAAAGAGAGGAAAAGTAAATATGGAAACACAAGACTATGCATTTGAGCCGGGTTTGACCGTTGGAGAATTATTAAAAAGCAATCAGAAGGATTGGCAGGCTGCAATCAATCATCGTTTTGTTAAGGAACTTTTTGCGGGGACAATTGAGAATAAGGTCTTTAAAGACTACCTGATTCAGGATTATCATTTCTTTGATGCCTTCTTATCCATGCTGGGTGCCTGTGTAGCTCACGCAGACCAGCTTGAATCCAAACTTCGTTTTGCCAAGCAATTAGGCTTTCTTGAAGCAGATGAAGATGGTTATTTCCAAAAGGCTTTCAAAGAGTTAAAAGTAGCAGAGAATGACTATCTAGAAGTGACCTTGCACCCTATAACAAAAGCGTTTCAGGAGCTAATGTATTCTGCTGTGACTTCATCAGACTATGCTCATCTTTTGGTCATGCTGGTCATTGCAGAAGGTCTCTATTTAGACTGGGGTTCTAAAGATTTGGCACTACCTGAAGCCTATATTCATTTGGAATGGATTAATCTCCACAGAGGTCCTTTCTTTACAGAGTGGGTTCAATTTCTGGTTGACGAACTCAATCGTGTCGGGAAAGGTAGAGAAGATTTGACAGAACTTCAGGAACGCTGGAATCAAGCAGTTGCTTTAGAATTAGCCTTTTTTAATATCGGTTATGAATTATAGGACAGATTCAATACTTTTATGTAGATTAAAAGAATGAACAAACAAACTATATAAATATATTTTCCAGTCAAATATCTTGCTAGGGCTTTCAAATTCTGTTATACTGGTCCAGTAATAAAATAATAAAGACATTTGGGGTGCCTTAGGCTGAGATG
>NZ_AJQY01000167.1:0-1117 GCF_000296875.1 Streptococcus sp. GMD1S
AAGAAATTAGAGGCCTTGTCTGCTGAGATTGGGCAGTTTCTAGCTCAAGCGCAGGGACTTCCGAACTCGGATGAGGCGATCACGAAGGCTAGTCTAACGAAGAATGAGATAGCAGAAGCCTTGAAAGGTGAGGCTTCTGACCTTGCCACTATCCTACAAAAAGCTACAGAAGCTCGAAACAGTATTGCAAATGCTGTATTACGTGCCAACTCTGGACTTCGTGACAGCAGAAATGGACAAGCTTTGACCCAAGCTTCAAATACCGCTAGCTTCAGAGCTGCTAGGGATACTGAGAAGCCAGAACTTCAGAAAATAACCGTTACAGGTGGCGCAGTTCTAGAAGGGCAAAAATTTAAAATTTATCGAGAAGAAAATTTTTCTGGGACCATTGAGTTTACTGATAACAGTGGTCGAATTGAACATGCAAAATTTGTTCCTACTGCTGTTCCCGCGGCCTATCCGGCTACTTCAACCGTTGTCTCATTCACTACGAGTAATGGTCAAAGTATCAGCATGATTGTTCCGACAAATAAACTAGCCAAAGATGGAAATGCTACAGCATCAAATCCTTTCACCGTTTCAATCACGGGTTCTGTTGGAAAAAATCAAGCAGTAAATAGTTTGTGGACTCGTTATGTTTTCACCTATGATCAGGAAGGTAATTTTAGCGGAAATACTACTGACGTAGGTCTTGTAAAAGATTTAACAGCCAACCCTGCCGCAATTCAATTTGAAGTCCATGCTCAGTCTGAAAAGTACGAACCAGCTATCAATGCTGAGGTGAATCGAAACTTTACTCTAACTGCCAATTCAGGGACTGTTTCTGTTGGTGAAGCCAGTCAGTACATCACGAATGCTACAGGGACGCCAGAATTACCTACTACAGGAATTACTAAGGGAACTAGAACAACCTATACTTGGAAATCTGGAACCAATACGAATTTGTCTGCTGGTCGGCATACTTTGACAGCGGTGGTAACTTATCCAGATGGAAGTACGGATGAAATTGACGTGAGCTTTACTGTGCGCCCTCAGACGCCAAGGATAGAGAATCAATATCTTAACGAAAAAGGTGGGCTCTCAAATCAAGCGATTACGGTAGATGGGGTTGCTCCAG
>NZ_AJQY01000168.1:0-1112 GCF_000296875.1 Streptococcus sp. GMD1S
GATAAGATTGCAGACCAAATTTCAGATGCGATTTTGGATGCTATTTTAGCAAAGGATCCAGATGCGCACGTTGCTGCCGAGACAGCTGTATACACAGGTTCGGTCCATGTTTTTGGTGAAATTTCTACAAATGCTTATGTGGATATCAACCGTGTGGTTCGTGATACCATTGCAGAGATTGGTTATACCAATACAGAGTATGGTTTTTCTGCGGAGACGGTGGGAGTTCATCCGTCGCTTGTTGAGCAGTCACCAGATATCGCCCAAGGAGTTAACGAAGCCTTGGAAGTCCGTGGAAATGCAGATCAAGATCCGCTTGACTTGATTGGTGCTGGTGACCAAGGTCTTATGTTTGGATTTGCGGTGGATGAGACAGAAGAACTCATGCCATTGCCAATCTCACTCAGTCATAAGTTGGTTCGTCGTTTGGCAGAACTTCGTAAGTCTGGTGAAATCAGCTATCTCCGTCCAGATGCTAAATCACAAGTTACGGTTGAGTATGATGAAAATGACCGTCCGGTACGTGTGGACACAGTCGTTATTTCAACTCAGCACGATCCAGAAGTTAGCAATGAACAAATTCACAATGATGTGATTAACAAGGTTATCAAAGAGGTGATCCCAGCTTCTTACTTGGATGAGCAAACCAAATTCTTCATCAATCCAACTGGTCGCTTTGTAATCGGTGGACCTCAAGGGGACTCAGGTTTGACTGGTCGTAAGATTATCGTGGATACCTATGGTGGCTACTCTCGTCATGGTGGTGGTGCCTTCTCTGGTAAGGATGCGACGAAAGTGGACCGTTCAGCCTCTTATGCAGCTCGCTACATTGCCAAGAACATCGTTGCAGCAGGTCTTGCTAAGAAGGCAGAAGTGCAATTGGCTTATGCTATCGGGGTGGCGCAACCTGTTTCTGTTCGTATCGATACTTTTGGTACAGGAACAGTAGCTGAAAGCAAGCTTGAAAAAGCAGCGCGTCAAATCTTTGACCTTCGCCCTGCGGGAATTATCCAAATGCTGGATCTCAAACGTCCAATTTACCGTCAAACAGCGGCTTATGGACACATGGGACGTACAGATATTGACCTTCCATGGGAACGTTTGGATAAGGT
>NZ_AJQY01000169.1:0-1100 GCF_000296875.1 Streptococcus sp. GMD1S
GTCTACGAAAAAGTGAAGACAAGTCATAAGGATAAGGAAGGCAATGAAATTCCAGGATATCCAAGCGAAGACGGCGAACAACCTAAGAAGGATATTCCAGGTTACCGCTTCGTAGAGACCAAGAAACTTCCAAACGGTGACACAGAACATGTCTACGAAAAAGTTGTTACTGCCCCTCAACAAAAACCGACTGAGCAATCTCCAACTACTAAAGCAACCAAAGAATTACCTAATACTGGTACGGAAGATCATGCAGCTTTGGCGGCTCTAGGAGTACTAGGTTTGATGAGCGGATTTGGACTTGTGTCTCGTAAGAAAAAAGAAGACTAATTCTATACTCTAGATTCTAAGTAGTTTCCTTTAGTTTCTTAAACAAAAAACCAACTAATCTAATGATTAGTTGGTTTTTGTCTATTCTCGATTTTTCCAAGCTTGGTATCGAGTGTCAATCAAGAGTTGGGTTAGGCGCCCCATGGTTTCTCTTTCTTCGGGAGTGAGGGATTGAGCTTGGACAAAGAGATGGTGAACGTGTTCAATGACCTTGAAGGAAGAGAGGTCGTTGATAGAAGAGATGCCTGCATCGAGAATGATTCCAAAAAAGAGGTCAAAGTAGAGCTGCAGTTCCGTATCAGGGACCGTCTCAACCCATTCCTTAAAGGTTGTATCGACTTGCTGGCTGTCACTATTGGTCTCGTCTAGTTGGACAAAGTGTTTGTCTTCAACCTGCCAACTAAAGGTGTCATGCTGGGCAAGACCACCCAAGGCAGTGCTTCGAACAACGATTTTCTTATCAGGGATTTCTAGCATCATTCCGATGATAGAACCTTGTGGGACAAACACTTTCGTTCTTTCCATCATGTTTTGATAGCCAGCTGTTTCGGTTAGTTCCTTGTGAAGTCCAGGCGCATCAAAAGTATAGACAGCGACAATGTTTTTTTGTAAAAGTGGATCGAGTTGACTAGCAGCATAGACAGCTAGATTGCCCCCTTTTGAGTGTCCTGCTATGACAACTTTTTGGTTAGGATGTTGAGCAAAAAAATCCTGTAAATACTGGAGGGCGTGTTTTTGAGCTGGGATTTCTTTCATATAGGTCATATGGA
>NZ_AJQY01000170.1:0-1084 GCF_000296875.1 Streptococcus sp. GMD1S
CATATCCTCGGAGCTCGCAATATTCCTTCAAATCAGTTGAAGTCAAGCCTTGCAGCTCTTCGCAAGGATAAACCTGTCCTTCTCTACGAAAACCAACGCGGACAACGAGTGACCAATGCAGCCCTCTATCTGAAAAAGCAAGGTTTTTCTGAGATTTATATCCTTTCTTATGGATTGGATTCTTGGATTGGAAAGGTCAAGACGAGCTAACATTCTGTTAAAAACTGTTTAATGATAGATAAATCTTGCGTTTTATGGTATCATCATTTATATTAAATTTAAGGAGATTTTGTAATATGAATTCACAACAAAAGAAAAAACCTTCACTTATTTTAGGTATCTTATCTATCGTCCTTGGTTTGCTTTCTCCAATAGTGGGTCTGATTTTGGGGATCATAGGATTGGTCTTGGCTTTTTCATACCAAAAAGAATCTGGACTAAACTATCAAACAGAAAAAATTCTGAATATCATAGGACTTGTAGTTTCTGTTCTTAACTGGATTCTAGCCGTCGCAGTATTTTTTAGATAAGCAAAAAACAAAAAGCTTTAAACATAAAGCTTTTTTTGTTTTATCGCCCCATCTCTAAATAGTTTTTTATGATTTCCAATTCCTCTGGATTCAAGGGACGGTATTGCCCTTCTGCTAGTTCTGGGTCTAATGTAAAGTCACCGAATTGGACGCGTTTTAGGGCAGTCACCTTGACACCAACTGAGAGGAACATTTTTTTAACTTGATGAAATTTTCCTTCTGAGATGGTAATAGAGGCATGGCTCTCTGTTGGGCTTATGTCTAGAATTTCTAGCTGAGCAGGTTTACAAGTGGTCCCATCTAAAAAGACAATTCCATCCTTGAACTTTTGGATATGGTCTGACGTGAGCGGTCCGTTTACTACCACTTGATAGGATTTATCGACATGGTACTGGGGATGAAGGAGTTGGAAGCCAAGAGGTCCATTGTCTGTCAAAAGCAGCAGTCCCGTGGTATCGCGGTCTAGTCTGCCGATAGCATAGAGCTGGTCAGACTGGCTGTCAGGTGGAAGGAGGTCCATGACGGTTGGAAGTTTCTTATCCTTGCTAGCTGTA
>NZ_AJQY01000171.1:0-1080 GCF_000296875.1 Streptococcus sp. GMD1S
GACTTTTCAGACGATATTTACGGTGAGACAGTCATGGTCTACTGGCTGGACCGTGTTCGCGATATGGTCAAATTTGACTCCATAGAAGAACTCGTAGACCAACTCCAGAAAGACGAAGAGATTGCTCGGAACTGGAAGGATGGAGAGTAGAAGAGTTAAAAAAGTGAACCATATTATGGGTTTGCTTTTTTATTTTTGAAAGAAATTTTTATAGAGAGAAACATAATTGAAGCTTGATTGAAAATCTGTTAAAATAGTGATATTCATAACTTTAAAAATCAAAGAAAAGAGACTAATATGATTACAGGCGAATTCAATATTCCAAGTGGTGAAATTATCTTTACTCCTGAAGAATTGGATCATCAGGTCTCTTATGTATCTGATGATGCCTTTAACTTGAAATTGGATACAATTTTTGATGAATACGACGATGTTTTCAAAGCTTTGTTGGAAAGATGACAGTCTATTTAACAGAAAAGCAAATTGAAAAAAATGATAAGCTATTCTAAATGGGTTTCTGAACATTCTGTCAGAGAAAAGAACAAAAAGTAAGCTAGTTTGTTAGATTGAAATGAGTATAAGAAAAAAATGAAGAGACAATATTGGAATTCTGTAATACAGAAATTCTGATATTGTCTCTTTTTATTGAAATACGCGATAAACATAAGGATTTTCTGGTTTGTCTACTTTTGTGAAACTCTCAACTTCCAGTGTTGGGAGTTTTTGTTTGAGTTCTTTATGGTAGTGGAGGGTCAGGGTTCCTCTAGCGGTAATCCAGGTATTGTCAGGATACTGGCGTGAGTTTCCCTTGGTCAGGAGTCCATATACACCAGAGTCTGCGATACAGTGGATAATCCCAAAGCGAAAGAGGAATTGGCTATCTGGATGGCTAGGATCGTTATAAACAAAGCCTGTAAACTCGATTTTCTTTCCTTCAAACTCCTGAGGATAGTCATAGAGAACTTCCATGACCTCCATATAGTTTTCATCTGTAACCTGAATGGTTGACTGGGAGAGGTATTTATCAGCTGTAGACCTCATTTCCTTTTCATAAGCAGATTTGGAAAAATAGGTGCTGGT
>NZ_AJQY01000172.1:0-1073 GCF_000296875.1 Streptococcus sp. GMD1S
TTCTCTCTCTCAGGGATAGCTTTCTTGACCCCCTTACCGTAGAAAGTCTCATCATCAGCCAGATAAGTCTGGCCATAGAGACTCGCAATGGTTGAGATTTCATTGTTCTCAACTGTTGAGAGTAAGTATTTTGCCAAACGGCTGTCAAAAGCAGGGGCCTGCAGATTCAAACCCAAGCGATTTAAGAGAACCTTAGCTTTTTTAAAGTCATACACTTTCAGAGGTGTTTTTTCTAGAAAATCCTTGAGAATCGGCTCCTGCAAGAGCTCAAGTTTATCTGTAGTGTAAAGTTTATCCCCACAGGACCAGGCAAAACCAACCAAATCATCTGTATGGTAATTTTCACCAAAGAGTTCAAAGTGGAAGATAGAGTCGGCACTCAGCATGTCTTGACTGACGTGGTCAACGATGGCGAAATCCAAACTTTCAGGCACATCTGTCGATGAAATATTTAAAGCTTGTTTGAGCTGTTTGAAGCCCATCTCATCGTAGAATTTCCCAAGATTTTCCACATCTGGGCCATTATAGACCAAATCGTCTAGTCCAATCTCAATTGGTGCCTGAGTCTCAATGGTCGCTAGTGTTTTCGATAAAAAGGCCTGTTCCTTGTCATTGATGAGATTTTCCTTCATCTTAGAAGCCTTCATCCCATCAATATTTTCATAAATACCCTCAAGCGAACCATGCTCCAGCAAGAGCTTGATACCCGTCTTTTCACCGATTTTCGTGACGCCAGGGATATTATCAGACTTATCCCCCATAAGAGCCTTAAGATCAATGAACTGAGCTGGTGTGAGGCCCATCTTTTCCATGAGATAGTCTGGCGTAAAAGCCTCAAACTCAGCCACACCTTTCTTGGAAATCTCAACCACCGTATGCTCATCCGTCAACTGGATCAAATCCTTGTCTCCACTGACGATAGTCACATCAAAAGAATCCTGCTCAGCCAAGCGACCTAGGGTCCCGATGATATCATCGGCTTCATACTGGGCCAACTCATAATGGCGAATCCCAAGGTGGTCTAACAACTCACGAATGAAGGGAAATTGCTCACGAAACTCATCTGGAGTTTT
>NZ_AJQY01000173.1:0-1070 GCF_000296875.1 Streptococcus sp. GMD1S
ACCATGCCAGAGCGCCTCTACGAGTACCGTGTCTATGAACGTATGTCAGCAGGGATTGGGGCTTCGGTCTACGATGACCAGAATTTTGATACGGTTTACTTTAACGAGGAGTTGGCCCATGATTTTGCATCTTGGGTATCTGGGGACTCTATGGAACCTAAATATCAAAATGGTTCGGTGGCTCTGATTCGGGAAACAGGATTTGACTATGATGGGGCGGTTTATGCAGTGGTTTGTAACAACCAGACCTATATCAAACGGGTCTATCGGGAGGAAGATGGCCTGCGTCTGGTTTCTATAAATCCTAAATATAAGGACATTTTCATCTCCTATGAGGAAGATCCTCGGATTGTGGGGATTATCGTTGGGAACTTTGTGCCGATGGAGGGTTAGCCTATGGGCTACTTTGATTATTCCAGAGAGCCCAAAAGTGATATTGCCTTTGTCGATATGAAATCTTTTTATGCCAGTGTTGAGTGTGTGAAAAGGGGCTTGCATCCGCTGAAGACCTCGCTTTGTGTCATGAGTCGCGCGGAAAATTCTACTGGTCTTATCTTAGCTTCCTCTCCCATGTTTAAGAAGATTTTTGGTAAGTCTAATGTTGGCCGGGCCTATGATCTGCCTTTTGATATCAAAACGCGCAAATTTTCCTATTACAATGCTCGAAAGCAAGGTTTGCCTACTGACTCAGACTATGTTCGCTACATCGAAGATTGGGCTCAAGTCACCTTGATTGTCCCTCCTAGGATGGATGAGTACATAGCGGTCAATATGGAAATCCAGCGAATCTTTCAAAACTATGGTAGCCCAGATGATATTTATCCCTACTCTATTGATGAAGGTTTTATTGATTTGACTAGTTCGCTCAACTATTTTATCCCAAACAAGAGTCTCTCTCGCAAAGACAAGCTAGATATGCTTTCTGCTCGCATCCAGAGGGATATTTGGAGGCAGACAGGGATCTACTCTACAGTGGGTATGTCCAATGCCAATCCCTTACTGGCCAAGTTGGCTCTGGATAATGAGGCCAAGCACACTCCGACCATGAGGGCCAACTGGTCTTACCAGGA
>NZ_AJQY01000174.1:0-1044 GCF_000296875.1 Streptococcus sp. GMD1S
AAAAAACCAAAAAGGAGTTGAGCAAGGCAAAACCTTCACTACTCCTTTTTCATCCTATTTAGGCTGTTTTCTCAACCTTTAAGATTTTGACATCATAGCTACCAACTGGTGTTTCAATCGTTGCAGTATCGCCAGTCTTCTTGCCAATCAAAGCACGGCCAATCGGACTTTCATTTGAGACTTTACCAGCAAAAGCATCTGCACCTGCAGAACCGACGATGATGTAGACCTCTTCTTCGTCTTCACCGACTTCTTGGATTGTTACTGTCTTACCGATTGCTACCTCATCTTGGGCAACTGCATCGCTATTAACAATTTCAGCATAGCGAATTTTTGTTTCTAGACTTGAAATTTGACCTTCAACAAAAGCTTGTTCATCTTTCGCTGCTTCATACTCACTATTTTCTGAAAGGTCTCCATAGGAACGAGCAATCTTGATACGCTCTACGACTTCAGGACGTCGAACGAGTTTCAACTCCTCTAATTCTTTTTCTAGTTTTTCCTTTTCTTCAAGGGTCATTGGGTAAGTTTTTTCTGCCATTTTTTTAACTTTCTTTTCTATTTACTTTTTTAAAACAAAATTATGTGGAAAACCACATAATTTTAGTTTGAACTACTTGCTTGAGGTAACTTGCTATTGATATGCTCTGCAACGTTTTGATCATGTTCTTCTTTTGTTGTCGCAAAGTATACTTTACCGTCTTCAACATTGGCTACAAAGTACAAGTACTCACTCTTTGTCTGGTTTACACTTGCTTCAATCGCATCCGAACTTGGGCTATCAACCGGTCCAGGCATGAGGCCAAGGTGTGTGTAAACATTGTATGGTGAATCAATCGTTGTATCAATTCCAGCGTCATCTGCTAAACTAATCTTTTGACCAAGTTTTCCTTGAGCATATAGGATAGCGATATTACTTTGAAGTGGCATACCGGCATTCAAGCGGTTATAGAAGACACCTGCGATTTTCTTGCGGTCTTCGGTCTTAGCTCCTTCTTTTTCGACAAGAGAAGCAATGCTGAGCAATTCATTAACTGTCAGATT
>NZ_AJQY01000175.1:0-1040 GCF_000296875.1 Streptococcus sp. GMD1S
GAGCTAGACTTCTAGCCGTTTCTACTTTAGTCACCAAATCGTTCTCCTACAGTCAATGTCCGTCCAACTCCGTTGAGGAAGGAAGCAATGTCCATCTTAGGCTTCCCAGCTGGCTGCACTTGCTTGAGAGATAGAGCTCCTTCAGCCGTTGCGACAATCAATTCCTTTTTGCCAATAGAGAGGATCTCACCTGGATTTCCCTGACCTTCTACTGGTAGGGCTTCATAAATCTTAAAGCGGTCTCCTTTAAGAAAAGTATGGGCAACAGGCCATGGATTCATCCCTCTGATTTGGTTAAAGAGTTGGCGATTGGTTTTAGTCCAATCCAGTTTCTCTTCCTCTGGCTTGATATTTGGCGAGAAAGTGACTTGACTAGGATCTTGTAGTTCAGGTTGGATTTCTCCTGCTAGGTAGCCAGGTAGCGTATCCAAAAGCAAATCGCGACCAACGATTGCCAATTTTTCAAACAAGGTGCCGACATTGTCCTCGTCTGTGATAGGAATGCTACGACGGGAAATCATATCACCTGCATCCATTTCTTTAACCATTTCCATGATGGTCACACCAGCTTCCTCATCCCCTTGAATCAGGGCATAATGAATGGGAGCTCCACCACGGTGTTTGGGAAGAAGGGAAGCGTGAACATTGACCGCAAAGTCCATGCTATCAAGGAGTTTACTTGGGAGAAATTGCCCAAAAGCAGCAGTGATAATCCCATCAGCTCCTAGCTTCATAATGTCTTCCATCTCTGGACTTCCAGATAATTTTTCAGGTTGGTAGATAGGAAGACCTGCTTCTTTGGCGGCCTGCTTGACTGGGGTTTCTTGGATCACTTTTTTACGGCCAACAGCGCGGTCTGGCTGGGTCACAACAGCCAGAATCTCGTAACGGTTGTCTGATAACAACCCCTTCAAAACTGTCGCTGAAAAATCAGGTGTCCCCATAAAGATTAGTTTTGTCATTTCTTCTCCTTCTTATAAAAATTGCTGCGGTTCGTGGTCAATGCTGAGACGAAGCTCGCTATTTTCACGTTCTTGAGT
>NZ_AJQY01000176.1:0-1027 GCF_000296875.1 Streptococcus sp. GMD1S
TTATCAGGCGTTTCTCGATAAAAGGCATCAGTCGTCCAAGACTTGGTGCGGATATGTTCGATATTGTGCTTGTCAAAGATGGCTTCCAGCTCGATCAGCAGAGACTCGTCATAGGCGACTTCGTCACCCGGTGGGGCATAGTGATAGCTAGTTCCTTCATCACGCAATGCAGCTGCAGGCAGAATAATCTTGTCAGCCTCAATTGAGCGGTCCAAAACGCCACAGGAACCTAAAATGATGAAATTTTTGAAGCCTCTGGCCGCCAACTCCTCCAGCTGGCCGACTATCATGGGAGCCCCAATTGGAGCCAACATAACTGCTAGCTTGCTAGGTCCTTGGCCATAAATATACCATGGATGATGGCCGTTTATGCTTTTCAAATAGCCTCCCTGATAGACATTTTCTGACTCAATCAAACGTTTCAGAATCTCGCCATTAAAGGACAGGATGATGGTTTCGCACACCTCACCCTTGTCAGGGACTGGCTTTTCAGTTGGCTCAATAACTGCTGCTACATCTTCAAATTCCTCTAATAGCATAACTTCTCTTTCTTTAAGGCTTCAGCAAATCCGCCTTCATTTTATTTAGACGGCGCAGTTTGGTCTCATCTTTTTTGGCTTCACTGATATAATGAGCCCATTCACGCTGGTGGCTAGGTGGCAGTTTAATAAAGCGCTCCTTAGCAAGACCATCCAAGCGTTCTTGCAACTCAAGAACTGCCTGGTTCAAAATTGCATCTGATAAATCTGACATAGTTCTTACCTCCTGTCATACTTCACCTCGATAACTTTGCTACCCTATCCTACAGACTTGATGAATGGTGACTGGCTTCACGGGCATGTTCTAGCTTGTCTAGATAGTATTCTCGTTTTTCTTCAACTTCGTGGATCATCGGCTCATCTTTCTGTCCATGAACTCGGACGATCTTAGCTGGGATTCCGACAACTGTCACATCGCTCGGAACATCTGCCACAACCACTGCACCCGCCCCAACTTTGGCTTTCTCTCCAATTTCAATAGGGCCAAT
>NZ_AJQY01000177.1:0-1022 GCF_000296875.1 Streptococcus sp. GMD1S
AAGGATAATGCTGAAGAAGAAGTAGAACGCTATAATCAAATTTTGGCTGACCATCCAGTTGATTTGCAAATCTTGGGAATTGGTCGCAATGGACATATCGGCTTTAACGAGCCAGGAACTCCATTTGATAGCCAAACGCATCTAGTAGAACTTGATCAATCTACCATCGAAGCCAATGCACGTTTCTTTGACAAGATTGAAGACGTTCCAACTCAAGCCATTTCAATGGGAATTAAAAACATCTTGGATGCCAAGTCAATTATTCTCTTTGCTTACGGTGAGTCGAAAGCAGAAGCCATTGCCGGAACAGTGTCGGGTCCAGTGACTGAGAACCTCCCAGCAAGCAGCCTACAAAACCACCCTGATGTGACTATTATCGCTGATGCTGAGGCGCTCAGCCTGCTTGAAAAATAAAAATTACAAGAACCACTTGCTCTTTGGAGTGAGTGGTTTTTTTCTAGCTTTCATGAGTCAATAGAAAGAAGTGGTATAATAGATTGGTAGAATAACTAGATCTAGTTAGGTCCAATTTTTACTATTTTATGATATACAAGGAGAGAATGAAAGTATGCTATTAGAAAATAATCTGATAAAAGACAATATACGAGCTGAAAACAAAAGCTTTCTCTATTATTTACACGAGGAAAAAGTATTTGATTCGCACTCGCTGGCTGATTTATGTCGCTACGTAGAAAAGCTCGATTCTATTAGTATAGATCAGATGAGGGATTTGCATTTTATTGAAAATCAAATTCTTTGTCATCTGGTATATCATTTTGATAGCAATGACTTGAGTAAGATTTCAAATCTTCCTGATGAATATTGGGAATATATTGAGCCTTTTGAACAAGCAGTAACAAAGTTGTATGATTTGATAAAGTATAGGTAAGAAAGTAATTAATAAACTGGAAAATAGGAATAAATGTAGGTTTCCTCTTGACAATTATTCATTTTGCATGTAAAATGGAATAGATCTTGAACTTGAAGGGAGTGAAAAAAATGTCTAAAACAGTAGTACGTAA
>NZ_AJQY01000178.1:0-1022 GCF_000296875.1 Streptococcus sp. GMD1S
CCGTTGAACCAAGCCTCAAGCAAGGGTAAACGGCTAGCTAGTATAAAAGTAAGTGAGAGGGTAGTGAGAGCTAAACCAGGGATTAGAAACTGACTAGCACCTGAACTGAGCCAAGCTAGGATAGTCAGAAGCATACTAAGTCCGATAAATAAAATACCTTTTAATGATTTCATAGTAGAAGTCCTTTCATGGATTTATCTTATATTAGATGTAATAAGATTTGTTACATTTTAACAAAAAAAGAATCTCTAGTCAAGGTTTGTGATTTAGTCTAACTTTTCTGACCCTTTTTTCTAAAAAAGCCAACGAATCGGGTGGTTCATTGACTTTCTTATCTTAACGATTTTTCCAAGCTTGGTAACGAGTGTCAATCAAGAGTTGGGTTAAGCGCCCCATGGTTTCTCTTTCTTCGGGAGTGAGGGATTGAGCTTGTACAAAGAGATGGTGAATGTGTTCAATGACCTTAAAGGAAGAAAGGTCGTTGATAGAAGAGATGCCTGCATCAAGAATAATTCCAAAAAAGAGGTCAAAGTAGAGCTGCAGTTCTTCGTCAGGAACTGTTTCAACCCATTCCTTGAAAGTAGTGTCGACTTGTTGGCTATCACTATTGGTCTCGTCCAGTTGGACAAAGTGTTTGTCTTCAACCTGCCAACTAAAGGTGTCGTGCTGAGCAAGGCCACCTAGGGCGGTGCTTCGAACGACGATTTTTTTATCCGGAATTTCCAGCATCATCCCGATGATAGAACCTTGTGGGATAAATACTTTCGTTCTTTCCATCATGTTTTGATAGCCAGGTGTTTCGGTTAGTTCCTTGTGAAGCCCAGGGGCATCAAAAGTATAGACAGCGACAATGTTTTTCTGCAAGTTTGGATCAAGTTGACTGGCAGCATAGACAGCTAAATTGCCCCCTTTTGAGTGTCCTGCTAGAATAACCTTTTGGTTGGGGTGTTGAGCAAAAAAATTCTCTAAATACTGGAGGGCGTGTTTTTGAGCTGGGATTTCTTTCATATAGGTCATATGGA
>NZ_AJQY01000179.1:0-1007 GCF_000296875.1 Streptococcus sp. GMD1S
GGGGTTGGGATTAGTCAATATCGGAGGCATGCATCGTAATCCTTTCCTTCTATACCCTAGAATAGAAGTCAGTTAATGGTTAACTCTTTTATCTTGGACAAATGATAGAGTTTTTTAGTATAGTAAAAATATGAAAATTACAAAAATAATCAGTAGTTTACTTGCTCTTGGAGCTTTACTCATGCTTTTATCAGCTTGCCATAATATCAACAAGACGCAACTAGTTTTGTTTGAATCCCTTTCGTTTGGTATGCCTGTTAAATCTTTTGAAGAAGTATTTGGAGAGGCTAGCCAAGTGGTGGAAGAAGAGGAAATGGCCTATCGCGATACTTGGCGTGCAGAAGACCCTTATTTCTATAAAACAGGTCGCCTTTTCTATGATTACGAAAATATTTCTTTGAAGGGCCATACAGGTCGAGTAAGATTCACATTTTCAAAATCGCATCGCTTGGAAGAAGCGACAGCTCATATTACTGTAGCTTCAAAAGGGGAGCAACAAGTAGTGATCAACAATCTATCCCAGACTGTAAAAAAAGAATTGGAAGAACTCCCAGATTACCAGTCCATGACCACTGATCCGGTAGGACTCTATGATGACGGTTATCGCTACAAGGTCAAGCTGAAAGGACAACAGTGGGAACTCTGGGTCGATGTCTATCCGACAGAAGATGAAGATGCTGAAAAAACTGAAGCCAACAAGTATATGATTCGAGTGGATCAATTTCTCATGTATCCATAAACAGGTAACATTTTTTACAATGTTTACTAGCTTCAAGTTTCAAACTCTAAACTTTTTTCCCTTATTTGAATATGTTATAATAGTCCGTGCTGTGGCTGTGATAACGAACAGCCTCAATTGGAGAGAATATGAGGAGAAGGATGAAAGAAAAAGGATTTTGGGAAGGTGTACAGGCGGCCATGCCGACTGCCCTTGGCTATGTCAGCATTGGCCTGGCTTGTGGGATTATCGGTGCGCCCTATGTGACACCTGTTGAGATGGGCTTGAT
>NZ_AJQY01000180.1:0-1005 GCF_000296875.1 Streptococcus sp. GMD1S
GGGAGATGGTGAGTGATTCCTACCATCAAATCACCAAACTGACGATGAACTTGCATAGGTTGATCGTGGAGGTCTTCGATTTCTTTAGGGCTAATTTCTTCTAAGATGTACTGACTTTGGCGCAGGAGATAACGATGACTCACTTTTGTAGGATCTAACTTACGATGTAGGCCTCGCCAGAGACTATTCTCCCAATTCCCCAGCACTCTTGCAGTGATGGGCAAGCTAGCTAAGAGGTCCAATATCCTTCTACGCCCTGTTCCTGGCATCAGAATATCTCCCAAAAGCCAGTACTCATCTACCTCTGCCGCTCTTGCATCAGCCAGAACAGCTTCCAAAGCTGTCGTATTTCCATGTATGTCTGAAAGAACTGCTATTTTGGTCATTCTTTCTCCTCATTTCCTCTTACTTCTTCTGTTAGTATTATAGCAGAAATGCCATAAAATAGAGTCGTTTCTGCTCTCCTAGAAAACTTGGAAAATCACTCCTTTCTTGCTATAATATAAGTAAAGAGAATCCTCATTTATAGCAAGATACTCTTCAGTAGCACTCTTTTAACAAGGATTGGAGGACTATTGCCATGAAAAAATATCTTAAGTATATCCCATACTACCTTGTCATTTTCTTCTTTTACTGGCCCCTCTATGAGCTATTCTTACTACTCATCACTGACCCATATACACTGAAGGAACTGTACATTAACAACATCATCCTCTTTTCACCTTTAGCAACCTTCATCGTATCCCTTCTTTATAGCTACCGGTTTCATTTCTCACTTTGGTGGTTGCTGGGTATTGGACTGCTCTATTGCTTTACCATCATCACCTTTGGTGAGTTCATTCTTCTTTATCTCGTAGCCTATGAAATCTTCGCCCTACTTGGTATGGCATCAGGTAGAGGTCTTAGCCATCTTACAAACAAGCAGAAAAGTAAAAAAATAGGATAAAAGCCTTGAAAATTCTCGCAATCATGCTATAATAATGCATAGAGACAAGTCACTTAGTC
>NZ_AJQY01000181.1:0-1004 GCF_000296875.1 Streptococcus sp. GMD1S
TTAAGTAGCCAAGACATCAAGGATCGTCAACGAAATATCAGCGACATTAAACCCTACAAAACAACCAAGGAAATCGTCGTTTCAAATATCTTTACCTTCTTTAATGCCATGAACCTGGCTCTGGCAGTTCTGGTAGCCACAACCTTGCGATTTGAGAACATGCTCTTTTTAGGTGTGATTGCTATCAATACAGCTATCGGGATTTTCCAAGAAGTGCGTTCAAAAAATGCTTTGGAAAAGCTAAGTTTGCTTGGTAAAAGTAAGTACAAGGTCAATCGAGATGGTCAAACGATCGAGATTGATCCAGAAGACATCGTTCTGGGGGAATATCTGCATCTCAATCTGGGAGATCAGGTACCTGTCGATGCAGAAGTGCTTGAAGGAACGATCGAAGTGGATGAGTCCTTGCTGACTGGTGAGAGTGATTCAGTCTTTAAAACAGCAGGTGACAAGCTGATGAGCGGAAGCAATGTCGTTAGCGGTACTTGTCTGGTTACGGCAACGGCGGTCGGACCCGATAGTTATATCAACAAACTCGCAAAATCCAGCAAGGAATTCAAAAAATACCCTTCTCAACTACGCGATTACATGGATAAGATTTTAAAAATCGTCTCGATCTTGCTGGTGCCAGTTGCCATTCTGCTCTATATCAGAGGTTTTAGTCTAGGACGGTCTTATGTTGAGATTGTTTTAGGAAGTTCAGGTGCCTTGGTCGGCATGATTCCAGAGGGTTTGATTCTATTGGTTAGCGTCTCCCTAGCGGTAGCAGCCATGAAGTTGGTTAAAAAGAAGGTTCTAGTGCAGGAACTATACTGTGTAGAGACCTTGGCGCGAGTAGATGTTCTTTGTTTTGATAAGACAGGAACTATCACGACGGGGAATATGAAGGTCCAAGAAATGAATGCTAATGTGGCAGAGAAACTATCTTCTTATCTGGCTTATTTCGAGGATGAAAATGCAACTTCCCGAGCTCTGAAGACTTACTTAACCTGTGAGAAAAAGTG
>NZ_AJQY01000182.1:0-990 GCF_000296875.1 Streptococcus sp. GMD1S
AAACGATTGGGCAGGCTTGTAAAATCATATTTTCCCATATCTATCTTATCCTTCCATAGCTTGGCGCAAGTCCGCAATCAAATCTCTAGCATCCTCAATCCCAATAGACAAGCGCAAGAGGTCATCTGTTAAGCCATAGGAACGGCGCACTTCTGCTGGAATATCCGCATGAGTCTGAGTTGTCGGATAGGTGATGAGACTCTCAACCCCACCTAAACTTTCCGCAAATGAAAAGACCTTGAGGCTATTTAAAATATGAGGAATACGTTTTTCATCCACTACTTTAAAGGAAATCATACCCCCACGTCCAGTATAGAGCACTTCCTTGACAGCAGGTAAATCCTTCAAAAAAGCAACCACTTCTTGGGCATTGGCTGTAGAACGCTCCATACGAAGAGGCAGAGTTTTAAGACCACGAATCAACTGATAACTATCAAATGGTGACAAGACCGCACCTGTCGTATTGAGATTATAGAACAGTTGCTCATATAGTTCTAAACTATTAGTAACAACCACCCCAGCTAAGACATCATTGTGCCCTGCTAAGTACTTGGTGGCAGAATGAAGAACGATATCCGCACCGTCTTCAATCGGACGTTGATAAATCGGACTGTAGAAGGTATTGTCTACCACTACCTTGGAACCCTTGGCATGAGCTAGTTTGGCTAGTTTGGCAATATCAAATTCCAACATCAAGGGATTAGTTGGAGTTTCAATATAGAGAACATCCACATCTTTCTCTAACTCAGCAATCAGCTCTTCTTCTGTATTGGCATAGGTAAAATGGAAACGACCTTCCTGCTCGACTTGGTTGAACCAACGGAAAGAACCCCCATACAGATCACGCACAGCCAAGACTTTACTTCCCACTGGAAAAACACTAAAGGCCAGTACAATCGCAGCCATACCTGAGCTTGTCGCTAAGGCATAATCAGCTGATTCGATTGCCGCCAAGACTTCCTCCGCCTTACTGCGAGTTGGGTTTTTGGT
>NZ_AJQY01000183.1:0-980 GCF_000296875.1 Streptococcus sp. GMD1S
ACATCAGAACCTTCAGCATCACCGGCCTCTAGTTTTTTATCACCAGCAATGGCATCTAAGGCATCTTGACTTGATGTAACAGTAAATTTGAGGGCGTACTTCACACCATCATCAAGAATGTAGTTAGGATTAAATTTTGCTGTTACTTCGACCAGACCATTTTCATTCTTCCTTGTTTCCAGCGTAACCTTATCTGATCCCAAGGTTTCCTCTTTATCGTTTTCGATTTTTACAACTCGAATATTTGAACTGTTATCGGGAAGAAGTTGAACATATTTGGACAAAACATCCTTGATGGTCACATGGTGAACACCTAGGGGAAGGATTTTCTTGGTGATTTCCTTAAATTGTTCTCTCAATTCCCTTTCATTGTTAGCGGATAATATTTCGTTTGGAATGGAAGAATTATAACTACCAATGTACTCTTTTAGTTTAGAAATACTATCTGTACTATTAGAGTAGCGGAATTTGATAGAATAAAATCCATCAATCTTGGGAGCAAGATAACCAGAAACTGTTTCAGTAAACGTGTTTAGATTGGTTTGATACCACGATGGAGCTATTTCTGTTACACCATCATTATTGCTCCAATTGTAGATCGTATAACCTCTAGTATCGTAGTACATGTTCGCAAAACCATCTGACAAAAGAATAACAACCTTTTTTGCACTTGATCTGGCTGACTGAAGTAATTCTGTTGCTGACTGAAGTCCTGCTCCAATATTTGTACCTGTACCTATTCCTCCTTCGTAACCAATCGAATCACCACTATTATCAACAGACATTCTAGAAACCATTCTTTTGGCTCCTTGAACATCATTGCTCCAGTTTAATACTGTCTTAGCATCATCATGAGAGGAAATACCAGAAAAGTACCCCGCCCAAGCTGGCCATTGATAATAACTATTGTAACGTTGGTTATCTATTTTCCCACCAAATCCTACCATAGATAAACGGTTATTAGAATTGGATAGAATGGT
>NZ_AJQY01000184.1:0-979 GCF_000296875.1 Streptococcus sp. GMD1S
AAGCATTTGGATCGTATTCAACTCCGGCTACATCACCTGCTTTTTCAGAGATAGTGTATGTATAAGTTTTTTCTTCTGTGAGCGTAAGTTTTGGGAATTGAATCTTACCGTTTGCATCGTTTTTAGCTGTCGCAACGACCTTGTCACTTTCTTTTTCTTTCAACTCAAATTCAAATTGGTCAGCCTCAATAGCTTTACCCTTCAACACTTTCTTAGCTTCAAGTTGAAGTTTTGCTTCTTTAGCCGCGTATGAGTTTGTAAATTCTTTCTTAGAATCTTCAAATTTGACGCTCGCTAATTTTTCACCCAAAACATCTTCTACTGTTACAGTCGCTTTAAGGACATTCGCATCATAAGTGTATCCAGGTTTGTTATCATTAACTTCTTTAATGGTATAGTTAAAAGTTCCTGCTTCTTTGTATTTGATTGCCTCGAACTTCACTTTACCATTCTCATCATTTTTGACAGTTTGTAAAACACTACCTTTGTCATCTAGAAGTTGGAAACTAAATGCATCTTTTTCAAGAGTTTTACCTTCAAGTTTCTTAGTTACTTCTAAAGCTACCTCATCCGATTTGGCGCCTCCACCAATACCATCTGTTGTGGTAATTGGTGCAAAACCTTCAAAATCAATCGGTTGAGCTTCCTCGTTTGTAGTTACCGACACGTTATTTAGTACACGTTTAGTAACTTGGTCAACTGGTTTAGTCAAACGAGTACGGTATAGGATGAACAAACCTTTATGATCAAGAGTTCCATCACCGTTAGGTGTAATTGAGAAATGGTTCTTATCTGTTACTTGGACATGAGCACTATCCAATTTTGTTCTTCCGTAACCATTTTCCCAGTCTGGGAAGTAGTAACCAGTGATTTCACTTGCAAGAACTTGCCCATCTGGAATAGTATCTTGGATATTAACACCAGTGTAAGATTTTGCATAGCGGTTAACACGGATACGCCAGTTTACATAGTTAGGATC
>NZ_AJQY01000185.1:0-979 GCF_000296875.1 Streptococcus sp. GMD1S
GACTACTTCTATCACAAACGTCTCTTGATGAAAAATAGCCGAGCAGTTGTCATTAATAGCGACATGGACCACTTTTCTGTATTGAAAGAACAAGTGGAAGATCAAGACCATGACTTCTATGGTAGTAAGTCAGACAACCAAATCGAGAACTCCAAAGCCTTTAGCTTTTCAGCCACTGGTAAACTTGCTGGAGATTATGATATCCAGTTGATTGGACACTTCAACCAAGAAAATGCCGTTGCTGCAGGACTTGCCTGCCTCCGTCTTGGAGCTAGTCTTGAGGACATCAAAAAAGGAATCGCTGCAACCCGCGTTCCTGGTCGTATGGAAGTCCTCACACAGAAAAATGGAGCCAAGGTTTTCATCGACTATGCCCACAACGGGGACAGTCTGAAAAAACTCATCAATGTGGTTGAAACTCATCAAACTGGGAAAATCGCTCTGGTTCTTGGCTCTACAGGAAACAAGGGGGAAAGTCGTCGCAAAGACTTTGGTCTCCTCCTCAATCAACATCCTGAGATTCAAGTCTTTCTAACTGCGGATGACCCCAACTATGAAAATCCAATGGCCATTGCTGAAGAAATCAGTAGCTATATCAGTCATCCTGTTGAAAAGATTACCGATCGCGAACAAGCCATCCAAGCAGCATTGGCCATCACAGACCAAGCACTCGATGCTGTGATTATTGCAGGTAAGGGAGCTGATTGCTACCAGATCGTCAATGGAGTGAAAGAAGCCTATCCTGGAGATGCAACTGTCGCAGAACGTTATCTATAAAATCAAAAAATCAAGGGAAGTTTTCCCTTGATTTTTTTTAGTCTTCTTTCTTAAATGAGTTTTTAAGACCTTCAACGGCACCTTCTACAGCACCTTTAGCATCTTCAACAACTTCTTTGGCTTTGGCAACTGTTTTTTCTACAGCACCTTCTGCTTCTGTCTTGCTATCGCCAGTAACTTTACCAAATCCTTCTTTGATAGC
>NZ_AJQY01000186.1:0-971 GCF_000296875.1 Streptococcus sp. GMD1S
CCTTCACTGACTACCCAGTCTGCTAGTGTCGTCTGCTGGTTCCATTTGACAAATTGGAAGCGGACATTGTGATTGCACTCATGGGCTAACGCTGCCTGCACACGGGGTAAAGTATAGTCATTTGGTAGTAAACTAAGCATGAGGTAGCCTGGAATTCCTCCATCTCCGCTGTAACCCTTATTGAGCTGTAGCATAGGTTTTTCTGGATTGCCCAATAAAATAGTAAAATAGTAATCCTCAACCTCTAAGTCATAGCCAGCTTGCTCAAAAAGACCAATACTCCTCTTGATGGTATCTTGACAATCCTGCCAGAGTTGATCAGAGCTCAGAGCGTCGATAGCCGGTCTATCCTTTTCTGATAGAGTTCCGGGCAACTGATTCATAAAGCCAAGTAGGAATAGAGCATCAAATCCTCCAGGGTACTTTGCTTTCAAAGGGATGTGTTGCGTTTGGTATTTCATTGCAAAAGGTGCTAATATTTTAGCTCGAAAGAGACCTTCTCTCTTTTCTAAAGGAAGCTCAAGCATCTCCTGATAAACTTTATCTGAACGAATCATATTGATTTGCATAATAATCTCCTTTCTTATCTACTATTAGTATAATCCCTTACCTAGGGTCAGAGTCAAGAAGAAAATTGAAATATCTATTAAAATTTCATTGAAATTACCTCAAACCGTTCGAAAATTACCTTCAATAAAGTTCTTTAATACTGAGATTGTAATATCCGGAGTATCAATAAATTAAAAACTTACTTTTCTACTGTTCATAGGAATGATGATACCAGAAAAAAATAAATCCTGAAGGGTAAAAACTTGTATTATTTTTTATGGAAAGCCTATTATTCAAAACTTGTTTGTCTCCTAGATAAACTATATAATTAGTTTGCCCCATTTGTACCCCATGAAATATAAAAAGAAAAACCGCTACTCCTAAGAATAGCGGTTTTATCATGTTTTTAAGCTACTAATGTA
>NZ_AJQY01000187.1:0-968 GCF_000296875.1 Streptococcus sp. GMD1S
TAATAGACTTGATCAATTTATTTCAAAAAAATTAATTGAGGAAAATCAAAAGAAACAAGCTAATAAGAAAAACGAATTGTTAAGAATTCAGGATGTTCAAATTTTTGTTGCCGAGCAAAATGTTGCTGTTAAGCGAAATGATATATTCATTAAGATGGCTAAGAACCATCAAAAACTAAGAGAACTTCTTGGTAATGTTCAAGAGGAGTTTTCTAATTCAAAGATTGATTTCAAACAGCGATTATTAGCTAACGAAATGTACTTTGATGAAAAGCAAAGTGAACTTGAAGAAATGCAAAGTGCATTAAACGATTTACTATAGGAGAATGTTATGTCAGAAGAATTAGAGATTCAGGTTTTAGCAAAGTCTGAAAGATTTAATGAAAAAAAAGAAGCGTTGAAAGCTTTTAGTGAAGAAATTCCAGAACAATCAGATTTACCGACTGTCCCACAAGACGATCCTATGCTAGGATTTATTGGTATGGAATATGATGTTAAAGGTAAGGATTTAAATGCTCTCACCGATGCTGTTCAAAATAGAATGATTGAACAAAACAAGCATATTAAAAAGATTATTCAGGAATTTAATACCATTTATGAAACTTTCCAAATATTGGATGATGAGTATATTCAAAGTATTTCAAAGTCTTTGATTGCAGCCAAAGAGGCAAATGATAAAGCTATGCAGGGATTGCACGAGATAGAAGAATATCAAACTGGTAATAAAAAACTATTAGATGACGTTTTTAACCAGAATAAAGATTTAATTGATATATTGAAGAAACATCATAAAAAGCTAGAAGAGTTAGAACAACTTGAAGAGAAGCAAAGTGAAATTCAAATTGAAATTGATACTTTAAAAGCGAATCTAAAAACATTAGTGAAAATAGAAAATAGTTTTAACGATTTGCATTTACAAGTTGAAGAAAAACAAAATAATTTTAAAAATTTCCTTGATGAAATCAATA
>NZ_AJQY01000188.1:0-965 GCF_000296875.1 Streptococcus sp. GMD1S
TATGATTAGCTATTTTGTTGAATATCATAAATAAGGAGAAGGTTATGAAAAAACGCATGTTTTTCGCAATGTTACTTTTAGGAGGATTGATTATGATAGGATTGGTAGGATGTGGAGAAAATAAGAACAGTCGAGTATGGATTGAGAACAAAGTCTCTGAGGTCAGTCGTGTTTATCCAACTGAAAATCTCTTTGATTTGTTTAAGCAATTTCCGGAAGGGTTTAATATTACTCAAACATTCTATAAGGATTCGCTCAGAACAGTAGTTTCCTTAGATGGAGATGCAGAAAATCAAACCATAAAAGGAAAGATAGAGACTATAAAAATATCTACCGAACCATATAAAGAAGAAGTGAAAGACCATGTTGATGTAGAATATAAAGATGGTCAATTTATATTTTCTAACAATGAGGTAGCGGAAAAAATTTGGGGTTATAAAAGTTTTCTATTCCAAACATTAAGTTTGAATAGAGATGTTTTATCTCAAATGAAGCTTGAAAAGTTTCAATATTTTTCAAATCGCAATGTGTTTGAAATCTATTATATTAGTGATGACTCTACAATAAATAATTTCCTTAATTCAAATGGAGAACACATTTTATCAATAAGTGGAGCGGAATCTTATAATAATACAAAAGGTTATCGATTGAATGTTAATATTGCTTTTAAGGATAACCCAAATGATGGAATGAGTGAGATAGTTTCAAGTTGGATAGATGATAGAAATAGTGTTTCTAATTAATTTGCTAACATTTAAAACATCCTGATTGACCTGATTATAAATAAGGAGCATGCGAAAGAATGAGTGAAAAAGAATCGGTTAACAGTGAAATTCCAACTCTGGATGCAGCGAATCTGACTTGTAAATTTGAATAAGATACAAGGAAATGTTGCTTTTATTGTATACCATAAGGGAACTATGATTAGCTATTTTGTTGAATATCATAAATAAGGAGAAGGTTAT
>NZ_AJQY01000189.1:0-964 GCF_000296875.1 Streptococcus sp. GMD1S
GATCCTAACTATGTAAACTGGCGTATCCGTGTTAACCGCTATGCAAAATCTTACACAGGGGTTAAACTCGAAGATACTATTCCAGAAGGACAAGTTCTTGCAAGTGAAATTACTGGTTACTACTTTACTGAGTGGAACAAAGCTGAAGCTCGTCCAAGACTAGAAGCTGCCCATATCAACGTTGTTGATGGAAATCACTTTACAATCACTCCAAACGGTGATGGTACAATGGACGGACAAGGTCTCTATATTCTATATAAAACTCGTCTAACTGCTCCAGTTGACAATGCAACTAAAAAAGCATTTAACGATGTAAAAGCGACAACCGATCAAGAAACATTTGATGTTCATGGATTTGCTGCTTTGACAACTACAGAAGGTATCGGTTCAGGTGCGAAGTCTGATGAGGTTGAATTCCAAGTTAAGAAAAAACTTGAAGGAAAAACTCTTGAGGCAGATGCATTTACTTTCCAATTGATTGCTCCAGATGGTTCTGTAACTGAAGCTAAAAACGATGCTGAAGGAAATGTTAAATTCCCAGCAGTTAAATTCTCTAATGAAGGTACATTCAAATACCAAATTAAAGAAGTAAATGACAACAAACCTGGCTATACATACGATGATTCAGTACTTGAAGCAGAAGTTACTGTAGCAAACGTGTATGGTCAAAAGATTGCAAGTGTTAAATATAAAGATTCTAAGAAAGAATTTACAAACACATACGCTGCTAAAGAAGCAAAACTTCAACTTGAAGCTAAGAAAGTCTTGAACGGTAAAGCTATCGAGGCTGGCCAATTTGAATTTGAGTTGAAAGAAAATGGAACAGTTCTCCACACTGTTTCAAACGATGCAAACGGTAAGATTCAATTCCCAGAACTTACCTTCACAAAAGAAGAAACTCGTACATTCACTATCTCTGAAAAAGCAGGTGATGTAGCCGGAGTTGAATACGATCCAAATGCTT
>NZ_AJQY01000190.1:0-964 GCF_000296875.1 Streptococcus sp. GMD1S
AGTATATATAAGAACTGTAAAAAGTGGTTTAGATAGCCACTTTTTGCTATAATAGAAGCAGTAAAAACGAAGGAATAGTAAACGATGGCAAGACCAGAACTTTCTCTTTATGAACCATTGTATACACTAAAGGAAGTTGATCAAAATATCTGGATAGCAGATGGTGACTTGATACAAATGGATATGAAGGTCTTCAAACTACCTTTTCAGACACGTATGACAGTGATAAAGTTAAACGATGGAAAACTCTGGATTCATTCTCCTATTGCGCCAAATGAGGAGCTCTTTACTGAACTGGACGCTTTGGGCAAAGTTGCTTACCTAATTTCACCCAATAAGATTCACTACGCCTATATTGCAGATTGGAAAAAAAGATATCCTTATGCACAAGCATGGTCTAGTCCAGGAGTTGAAGAGAGAGCAAAAAGTCAGAATGTCATGGTGGAATTTGATGCTCCTTTAACTGATAAGGCACCTGACTTATGGTCTGATGAGATTGATCAACTTATTTTTAAGGGAAGTTCTGTCATCGAAGAGGTCGTGTTTTTTCATAAATCGACTAAAACACTCATTGTAACGGACCTTATAGAGAATTTTGAACCAGAAAAGATAGCTAGTCCAATCCGAAGAAAAATTTATCGTTTAGCCCGTGTAACAGTCCCTGATGGGCAAACTCCTATCGATTATAGGATGACTTTTTTTAGAAGACAAATAGAGGCAAAGGTTTCCTTTTCCCGTATGTTAAACTGGAAACCGGATAAGATCATTCTTGCACATGGTTTATGCTTTTTTAAAAATGGTACGGATGAATTAAGACGTGCTTTTAGATGGATACGATAAAGGAGAGAAAGATGCAACATTCGTCTTGGCATGCTTTGATTAAGGAGCAATTACCTGAAGGTTATTTTGGGAAAATCAATCAATTTATGGAACAGGTCTATGCTCAGGGAATTGTCTATCCACC
>NZ_AJQY01000191.1:0-963 GCF_000296875.1 Streptococcus sp. GMD1S
AGTCATATATTTTCTTTAATTATGGTAAAATAGTAAGAGAATAATGTGAGGAAAATGAATGTCAAGTAAGTTTGAAATTTTAATGAATCAACTGGGAATATCTGATCAATTGAGACGGGACCCTGCTCTTGTTGATGCAAAAATTGAGCGTGTTGTGGTTCATAAAATTAGTAAGATTTGGGAATTTCATTTTGTATTTTCTAATATTTTACCGATTGAAATTTTTTTAGAGTTAAAGAAAGGGCTTAGTGAAGAATTTTCGAAAACAGGCAATCGAGCTGTTTTCGAAATCAAGGCTCTTTCTCAAGAATTCTCTAATGAACTCTTGCAGGCCTACTATAAGGAGGCTTTTTCTGAAGGTCCATGTGCAAGTCAGGGGTTTAAATCTCTTTACCAGAATTTAAACGTCCGTGCGGAAGGAAATCAACTCATTATTGAAGGTTCAGAGGCGATTGATAAGGAGCACTTTAAGAAGAATCATCTTCCTAATTTGGCAAAGCAACTCGAAAAGTTTGGTTTTCCAGCTTTTGTATGCCAAATAGAAAAGAATGATGCTCTTACACAAGAGCAGGAGGAAGCCTTCCATACCGAGAATGAACAGATTGTCCAAGCTGCCAATGAGGAAGCGCTCCGGGCTATGGAGCAATTGGAACAAATGGCTCCTCCTCCAGTAGAAGAGAAGCCAGCCTTTGATTTTCAGGCTAAAAAGGCTATGGCCAAGCCTAAACTAGATAAGGCTGAGGTTACCCAGATGATTGACGTGACGACTGAGGAAAATCGTCTGGTCTTTGAAGGGGTCGTTTTTGATGTGGAGCATAAGGTGACCAGAACTGGTCGCGTTTTGATCAACTTTAAAATGACAGACTACACTTCAAGTTTTTCAATGCAAAAATGGGTTAAGAATGAAGAAGAAGCTCAGAAGTTTGACATCATTAAGAAGAATTCTTGGCTCCGAGTTCGTGG
>NZ_AJQY01000192.1:0-959 GCF_000296875.1 Streptococcus sp. GMD1S
CAGGTCAACATTGAAGAATCAATCCGTGGAAAACACGTCTTTATCCTACAATCAACGAGTTCACCTGTAAATGATAATTTACTTGAAATTTTGATTATGGTGGACGCTTTGAAGCGTGCTAGTGCAGAATCTGTCAATGTTGTTATGCCTTACTATGGCTATGCACGTCAGGATAGAAAAGCGCGCGCGCGTGAGCCAATCACAGCAAAACTCGTTGCAAACATGCTAGAAGTTGCTGGGGTAGATCGTTTGTTGACGATTGATTTGCACGCTGCACAGATTCAGGGATTCTTTGATATTCCTGTAGATCACTTGATGGGTGCTCCATTGATTGCGGACTACTTTGAACGTCGTGGCATGGTTGGCTCTGACTACGTGGTTGTCAGCCCAGACCATGGTGGGGTGACTCGTGCTCGTAAATTGGCAGAGTTTTTGAAAACTCCGATTGCGATTATTGACAAGCGCCGTAGTGTAGACAAGATGAATACCAGTGAAGTGATGAACATCATTGGTAAGGTAGAAGGTAAGACTTGTATTTTGATTGACGATATGATCGATACAGCTGGAACCATTTGTCATGCGGCGGATGCTCTTGCTGAAGCAGGTGCTGTTGAGGTTTACGCAAGCTGTACGCACCCAGTACTTTCAGGACCAGCTATGGACAATATCCAAAAATCAGCTATTAAAAAATTGGTTGTTTTGGATACTATCTACCTACCAGAAGAGCGTTTGATTGATAAGATTGAACAAATTTCGATTGCTCATCTTCTAGGCGATGCTATTATCCGTATCCACGAAAAACGTCCTCTTTCTCCTCTATTTTGTATTGAGAAAAAGATTTAATCTTTCACTTGAAGTAGACAGAACTCCTAGCAGGTTTCTTTTCTTGCTAGGAGATTTTTATAGTCAAAATCTGCAAGCCTTTTCAAAATATGCTATACTGAGAAAAAAGGAGGATT
>NZ_AJQY01000193.1:0-941 GCF_000296875.1 Streptococcus sp. GMD1S
TATGATTAGCTATTTTGTTGAATATCATAAATAAGGAGAAGGTTATGAAAAAACGCGCGTTTTTCGCAATATTACTTTTAGGAGGATTGATAATGATAGGATTGGCAGGATGTGGAGAAAATAAGAACAGTCGAGCATGGATTGAGAACAAAGTCTCTGAGGTTAGTCGTGTCTATCCAACTGAAAATCTCTTTGACTTGTTTAAGCAATTTCCGGAAGGGTTTGAGATTAGAAGTATTGATACCTACGATGAGACGAAGGACTATTCTCGTTATCAGAAGATTGAACTCGTAGGAAATGCAGAAACAAAAGAAATAACTGGTAATTTTAAAAGAATAGAAGCTCGAGGTAATCCTTATGAAGAAAAAGTGCTTTTAGAAAGCCGTGTTGTGTACACTGAAAAAGGATTGGAATTTTTGAATCCAGAAGTTTCTAAAGATGATTTGTTTTATGATGGGTTTTTATTTCAAAAGTTAGAACTAAATAAAGCAATTTTGTCTCAATTGGAACTCAAAAAAACGTACTATAATTGGGAGACTGGTGATGCTTCTATTACTTATAAAAATGTAAATAGTAAAATTATTCAGGATTACTTCCATATACAATCAAGTGAATCGTTAGACCTTTTTATTAGTGCAGACCACTCTGCAACTATTGGCTATGAATACGGTTATCCTGTGGTTTTTGACGGAGAAAATATATCTCATTCAGAACTTATAACAGGAAAAAGTAAGAGTATGAAGAAGATAGATGCCAAATAGTAATGTGCCGACCTTAGATGCTTCTAATCTGACTAACGAATTTTAATAAGATAGCAAGGAAATGTTTCTTTTATGGTATACTATAAGGGAACTATGATTAGTTGTTTTATTGAATATCATAAGTAAGGAGAGGGTTATGAAAAAACGCATATTTCTCACAATGTTACTTTTAGGAGGATT
>NZ_AJQY01000194.1:0-935 GCF_000296875.1 Streptococcus sp. GMD1S
GACAGTTTCATCCGCACCCCTTGCTCCCGCAATTCTTGAGTCGGTTGAATAAAGGTACGTTGCGTGTATTGGTTTTTGATCAGACCCATTTCATTTGGCAGACCTGATTCTTCTGCAAATCCCATAGCTGCGCTGAGTGAGGAATTTGGCACACCGACCACAATATCTGCTTCGTGCTTGAACTCACGCGCTAATTGAGCCCCCATACGTTTGCGAGCTGTATGGACATTAACACCATGGATATTAGAGTCAGGACGGGCAAAATAGATATACTCCATAGAGCAAATCGCCAACTGGGTATCATTCGTATAGCTATCATACTGAATCCCATTGTCATCCACAATCACAATTTCCCCTGGTTTCACATCACGAATCCACTCGGCACCAATGACTTCAAAAGCACAGGTTTCTGACGAAACGACCACCGCTCCGTTTGCCATTTTCCCAATAGAAAGTGGACGAAAACCATTAGGATCAAGAGCCGCAATCAACTTGTCCTCAAACAGCAGGATATAAGCAAATCCACCTTTGACAAGGCTGAGCGCCTCTTTGATTTTGCCCATCAAGTTGGGATTGTGACTCCGACGAATGAGGTGGGCCAAGATTTCCGAGTCCGAAGTTGAACTGAAAATTGCTCCTCTTTGTTCCAATTCTTTCTTGAGCGATTCTGCATTGGTCAAGTTTCCATTGTGAGCAAGTCCAAACTGCATATCATGAAAGCGAAAGAGGAAGGGCTGGATGTTATCAACAGAAGCTTCGCCAGCCGTCGCATAACGCACATGCCCAATCGCGCTCGTTCCAGTTAGTTTATCCAAATTAGCTGGATTTCTGAACACTTCTGATAAAAGCCCCATATCACGATGACGCTTCAATTGTCCCTGATCATTGGAGAGGATTCCTGCCCCCTCCTGACCACGGTGCTGAAGACTGTGGAG
>NZ_AJQY01000195.1:0-928 GCF_000296875.1 Streptococcus sp. GMD1S
GCTGGCAATTATCTCTATCGCTGGGATGACAGGAATTGCCATGCTCTTGTATCCAAGCAACAACTTCCTCTACTGGCTAGTCGCTCACCTCTTGATTGGGACTGCCTGTAGCGCTCTTTTTCCTTATCTCATGGTTTGCTTTTCTCTTAAAACCAGTTCTCCTGAAAAGACGGCCCAGCTATCAGGACTTGCGCAAACAGGGGGCTACATCTTGGCGGCCTTTGGTCCTACCTTGTTTGGTTACAGTTTTGATCTTTTCCAATCTTGGGTTCCAGCGGTTCTTGCCCTACTAGCTGTTGATATCATCATGACCGTCTCACTCTTTATGGTGGATCGGGCTGATAAGATTCTTTAATTTTTCTAAAATACTTCTCAGATATAAACAATGCAAAGCCAGACACTGTCTGGCTTTTTTGGTGCTTATACCAACAAGAAGCACCATCCATCTGTTAGCAGAAAGATGGCATTTTTGATATAATAAGATGTATAGAAACTAATTGTCATAGGAAAAATACATTAGTTCATAAGATAGCTACTATTTTAAATGAGGTGTACAGAATGAATGAACAGAAATACAATTTGGAAGAGAGTTTAGCAGAGTTAAATAAGCTCCTTAACTTATCAGCCAAGGCGACAGATAAGGCTAGCCGTGAAGCTCTAGCAGAAAAGGCAAGAACAATTTATGAACAATACCCTGAATCAGAAGACATTGCGTTGCGGTATGCTATGACTTTGTTTTATTTATCAACCAAGCAAACTGAATTAAAAGAGCTAGAGACTACTGCTGAGAAATTAAAAGTCGTGCAACAACAATTCTACGATGCACATGATATTGCTTTGCTATATGCCATGATTTTGGTTAATTTATCAAACAAGCAGACTGAATTGAAAGAACGAGAGGCTACTGTTGAGAAATTAAAAGTCGTGC
>NZ_AJQY01000196.1:0-921 GCF_000296875.1 Streptococcus sp. GMD1S
TTAACCATCATCTTGGCCAAGGTGGTCTTTCCTGACCCTGAAATCCCCACAAAAGCCACCTTAGACCCTTGCGGAATGGTCAAATTGATATCCGACAAGACGTCACGACCATAGCCATACTTGTAGTGAACCTGTTTAAAGGTCATATCCCCTTTCATCATGCTCAAATCTTCTACCGTTTTCTTCTCCTCAAACTCCGAAGCTACTAGATAAACCTCATTTAAGCGATTATTGGCAACCTGCGCTGTCTGAAGTTTGGTTTGTAGGTTAATGATATTTTCCAAAGGATTGGTAAAGTAAACAAGCAGGGTGTTATAAGTAATCAGCTGACCCAAACTCATTTTCCCATCCATGACCAGAATAGCTCCCAGCCAGAGAACAGCAACATTGAGCAGGAGCTGGGCAACTTTTTTCAGTGCCTTTTGCTGGCTTTCTGCCCGACTGTAGGTAAAGGATTTTTTCAGATAAGCCACAAATTCCTTATCAATCTTTTGATAGCGTGAACTTTCACTGGTCAAAGACTTAATGGTCTCAATACCGTTGATGTCCTCGATGATAGAAGAAGACAGAACCGCATTAGCTTCCATGGTATCCCGATTCATCTTTTCAAAAGGCTTCATAAAGGCAAAGATAATCACTGTATAGATGGGAAGCGCAAGCAGACTAATGAAAAAGAGTGTCATATTTTGTGAAAACAAGACCAGCGAGATAATCAAAATCGTCGACACATCTAGGAAAATCGACAGAATGGTCGACGCCAGCGCATCGATGATACTGTTGGCATCTGTAAAACGAGAAACGATTTCTCCTGTCCTGCGTGTCGCGAAAAAGGACATCGGCAGATGAAAAACATGCTTGATGTAGGACAAAATCACATCAATGGACAACCGTTGACCCAGAACAAGTAAGAGGTATTCCTGC
>NZ_AJQY01000197.1:0-914 GCF_000296875.1 Streptococcus sp. GMD1S
TTGGCGGATAAGTTGTACGAGATTTCGGCTGAAAATTTTGGGAAACGAGTTCATGAGTTTTACCTTGATGCCATTATCTCAAATAACTTTGAACATGAGCTACATGATGGACAGCCTGTCACTCAGCGCTTTTTAAAAACGATTCTCTATCTACCTCAACAGGCTGTTACAAGCCCAGTAAAAGAATCCAAGCGTATTTTAAGAGCGTCTCGAAAACAATTGTCTAGCATCAGAGATTATTGGAGAGACGAATTCAAATAATAGAATAAGAGGAAGAAAAAATGAAAAAATTAATGAGAAGCGGAAAAGATCAAAAAATTGGTGGAGTATGCGCAGGAGTTGCTCATTATTTTGATATTGATCCAACAATTGTTCGTGTCATTTGGGCTGTTCTTGCATTTTGTTATGGGACAGGAGTCCTTGCTTATATCATTTTATGGTTGATTGCACCAGTTTCATCAGAGTATTAAATTAGAATTATATAGAAAAAGGAGAAGTTATGGCTTTTGGAGATAACGGAAAACGCAAAAAAACATTGTTTGAAAAGGTGACGCTTGTTGTCGTGCTCATCATGTTGTTTGTAACCCTTGCTGGTATCTTTGCAACTGCGCTTGGAGCTTTCAGTAGATTCTAAGCAAGCTATGAGGATAGAAACAATAACTAATGACTGGGTTCTCCCCAGCCTTTTTAAAGTGAGAAGAAAATATGAGTATGTTTTTAGATACAGCCAAGATTAAGGTCAAGGCTGGTAATGGTGGCGATGGCATGGTTGCCTTTCGCCGTGAAAAATATGTCCCTAATGGCGGTCCTTGGGGTGGTGATGGTGGACGTGGAGGAAACGTTGTTTTCGTGGTAGACGAAGGCTTACGTACCTTGATGGATTTCCGCTATAACCGTCATTTCAAGGCTGATTC
>NZ_AJQY01000198.1:0-911 GCF_000296875.1 Streptococcus sp. GMD1S
AGTGACTATGCTGCCTTTAAAGAAAAAACGCAGAAAGTTATCGACCAGTTTGATGGGCAAGAATCTTACGGCGCAACGATTAACGGGAAACTAACTGTATCAGAAAATGTAGCGGACCTAGGGGGAATCGCCGCAGCCCTTGAAGCTGCCAAGAGAGAAGCAGACTTCTCTGCTGAAGAATTCTTCCACAACTTTGCTCGTATCTGGCGTATGAAAGGCCGTCCTGAGTTGATGAAACTTATGGCCAGTGTCGATGTGCACGCGCCTGCTAAACTCCGTGTCAATGTGCAAGTACCTAACTTCGATGACTTCTTTACAACCTATGATGTCAAAGAAGGCGACGGCATGTGGCGTTCACCAGAGGACCGTGTGATTATTTGGTAAGACAAAAACCAAGGATGTTATCCTTGGTTTTTTGCTTGCTAGAAAAAGGGATTAAAGGTCTTTTCGTGAGCGATGGTCGTAGCTGGACCATGCCCAGGATAGACATCGTAGTTAGGAAGAGTGAAGAGTTGCGTCTGAATGCTATGGAGGAGTTGTTCCGTGCTGCCTGTAGGAAGGTCTGTCCGTCCAATGGTCTCACGGAATAGGGCATCTCCGGTCAAGACTAGATGGGAGTCAGGAAAGACTAGGGAAACACCGCCAATAGAGTGGCCTGGGGTTGGTAGAACAGTAAAATGAAATTCCTCAAGCTGGTATTCCTCATGAAAGACAAAGGTGTGTTCTGCTGGTTTACAGACGACATCTGCCATATCATCATGACGAGGGAGACCAGAGAGATTATCGACTGGAGTATAAAGCCAAGATGCTTCACTCTCTGCGACATAAACTGGAGGATTTCCAAAAGTCTTACGCACCAAGTCCAGACTCATAATATGGTCGTAGTGGGTGTGGGTCAGGAGAATCGCACA
>NZ_AJQY01000199.1:0-909 GCF_000296875.1 Streptococcus sp. GMD1S
GTCTATATCCAGCATGAAAAAACCAGCCTGTCTAAGATGGGCGAACGCTTTATCGAGTATCTACTAGAAGAAGTTCAATTCGATAATTGATAAAAAATAAAGATTAAAAGGGAAAGAGAAAAAGTTAGGAAATAGAAAGTGAAAAAGTTACTACTTGCCAGTGCTCTGATTCTGTCAATAGCAGGATCTATATTAGCTCCCGTCTCTGCAGAAGAAAACCAATCACAAACTCCTTCTGCTGTTAAAGAAAAGCAATCCAAAGATGATCAAAAAGATGCTATTGTTAAGGAGAATACAGAACCCGAAGTTCTTCCAAAAGTAGATGCGCAAGAAGCCAAACCCAAAAAAGAGGGCTGGTACCAAGAAAACTACCACTGGCGCTTCTACCAAGATGACCAACCTGCAGTGAACTGGAAAAAAATTCAAGGCAAATGGTACTACTTCGACCAAAATGGTGACCGTCTCCAGTCCACTATCTATAAAGGTTATGCCTTTGACCAAGAGGGTGCTATGGTGGAAAATAGCTGGACCAAATTGGAGAATCAATGGTATTACGCTGCTCCTTCTGGACGATTAACTCAAAATGCTTGGAAAAAAATCAATGGTGCTTGGTACTATTTTGACCAAACTGGAATCATGCTCAGCAATACAAGCATTGATGGCTATTTCTTAGGTCAAAGTGGAGCCATGGTATCTCAAGGTTGGCAAGAGGTCAATCACGTTTGGTACTACGTTCTGCCGTCAGGAAAAATCTCTCAAGACAAATGGGAGAAAATCAAGGGTACTTGGTACTATTTTGACAAAGAAGGAAGGATGTTGAGCGAAACAACCTTCAAGGGCTACCTCTTTAAGAAGAGTGGAGCTATGGCAGAAAACAACTGGGTCAAAATCAAGGATACTTGGTTCTAT
>NZ_AJQY01000200.1:0-902 GCF_000296875.1 Streptococcus sp. GMD1S
AGGTTAGTCGTAATTTCGTGTCTGGCCAGAAGGTAATGTTCACTCTCGTTCAGATTGGAATGCGGATCCACCTTAAAATAAGGCGGATTGCACAAAATCATATCCACCTTACTTCCCTGAATGTGGGCAGGCATATTTTTCAAATCATCACAGATGACCTGCATCTGCTCTTCCAAGCCATTCAACTGAACCGAACGCTCTGCCATATCCGCCAAGCGCTCCTGAATCTCTACAGATATTATCCGCGCCTGAGTACGTGAACTAGCAAAAAGTCCCACTGCACCATTTCCAGCACAAAAGTCCACAATTAAACCCCGTTTAGGGAAGCGAGGAAAGCGTGATAAAAGAACACTATCCACCGAATAGCTAAACACCTCTCTATTTTGGATGATTTTGATATCTGTCGAAAAGAGCTGATTGATTCGCTCTCCTGGTTTTAATAATTGTTCTTCTTTCATACTTTTATTATAACAAATGATGTTAATATTACAAACGATTTAAATAATCGTATTTATGGCTTCTTCTTTAAATACTCTAGTGCCTCACGCGTCCAAACAGGCATCATTCGCCCAAGTGGTGCAAAACCGTGCTTGATCCGATCATTTGAAAAACGTCTCCGTCTTGGCAATTGATGTTTTTCCTCTTCCAAGGTACGGATAGAAAGACTAGCCTTCCCAGTGTATTCGTCAAAATCCACCACCTGAACTTGGACTTCATCGCCAATTTTTAAAATGTCATAGATATTTTCAATAAATCCCGTCCGAATCTCCGAGATGTGAATCAGCCCTGTCACCCCTGTCTCTAACTCAACAAAGGCACCATAGGGCTGAATTCCTGTAATACGCCCAGTTAGCTTATCACCAATTTTCATTCTAGTCCTCAATTTCAATCGTTTCAATTAC
>NZ_AJQY01000201.1:0-901 GCF_000296875.1 Streptococcus sp. GMD1S
GTTTTGACAAACATGGCTAGAGCCATGACTCCACCTGTCGCAACGAAGAATGGAGCGACAACCCCGTATGATAAAGCTGTAGCCCAATAACCACTGCGTTCTGATTTTGCTAAACGCGGTAAAACCAATGCTTGTGTAGACCAAGAAAAGGCAAAGGCAACATTTCCTTCTCCAGAAAGCATGAAGCGTTCTAATGGCGTCAAATCTCCTTGAGTGGCTGGTTGGATATTCATAATATCAGTTATAGGAACGGCGACAAAGCAGATTCCAACGATAATGAGACCGACAATCAACAAGGCGATAACCAAGAAGCGATTGGTCCATTTAATCACTTCTGGACCTCCAAGAGCAATGAGAGTTCCAAGCAGAACACAGAGGGTACCAAGAATAGGCGCCCATACTCCCTTGTCTAAACCAAGTCCAAAATTATTTGCCAAATGAATCATAGAGCTGGCAAAAAGATTAGCTGCAACGGCGTACCAGCCAAAGTTAGCCAAGCTAATAATGGTTGATAGCAAGGCCACCCCTTTTCTACCTAGAACGGCTCTCAACCAAATCCACAAATCAATTCCATATTTAACAGCAAACAAGATTGGGAGACATTCGATAAAAACCCAGATAATGTTGAAACTAAAAATATTAATCAACATTTGATTAAAGGTCAAATATTGAGCCACATAGGCTCCTTGGGTATAACACCAAGTTGCGATGGCAAAACCACTTGTCGATAGAAAGAGATCCCAGAAAGAATATTGACGATCCTTATTGGTCATGGGAACAATTCCGGTTATGGTTTCTTGTTGGATATAGTCATTCATTTTAGACATGTTATTGAATTCCTCCCGTCATTGCTAAGATAATCAAAACAAGGTTGATTAGGACTATGGAGATGATTAAAATG
>NZ_AJQY01000202.1:0-896 GCF_000296875.1 Streptococcus sp. GMD1S
GAGTTGGCTGTGACCAGTTGCAGGCAGCTGTCTCGTCGGACGATAAATCAAATAGTAAGTATCATCTGTTTCCTCAGCAAACTGTGGCAATTCTTTGACTACCAATTGCTTTTCTTGGTCCGTGAGCTCACTTTCTGTCACATACTTATAGTGAATCTGTTTTGTGACGGATGGCGTCTGTTCACTGGCTGCTACACTTGCAAGAGAACCTCCTCCACTAAAAAGGTAGAAAACCCCTACCAAAGCAGAAACTAAACCAACCGAAACTTTTCTCAATGAAAAACGTTGGTGCTTTTCTCCTAAATAACTTCTTTTCATTTCTAATCTTTCCTTCATCATGATTTGAATCCCCTCTATTCTACCGAAATTTACTAGATTATTCAATTTATTTGCTATAAATAATAGCCACAAAAAACTGCTAATCTTTTCAGTTCATTTACGCTGTCAAAATCCTTATCTTATCAGGTCTTGAATGCACAAACAAGATCATGGAGAAACCACAGAAAAATTCCTAGGTAGCCTTAAACCTAGGAATTTTCAAATTTTAATCAAACAGAATCGTTTCCTTATTTCTTGAAAATAGACTGTCTGAAGTCGTCTGTCTCACGAAGATAAGCATTGTAAATCTTCTTCTTGAGCAGGTTAACCCAGCTAGCTTCGACACGGCTAGTAGCATTGGTAATGTTGCGTACATCCTCTGCCACGGCTGCGTCCATCAACTGCTGCATCTCTGCATAAGAACGAATGGTTACTTTCTTGGTACTGTTTGGATTTTTAAGCTCGTACTCAATGGTGATTGGCTTCAGCTTGGTCAGCTGATCAATTCGCTCCTTGTACATGGCCTTCTTGAAGGCTGCCCAAGAGGTGTATTCACCTTTAAATACATTTTCCAAGAC
>NZ_AJQY01000203.1:0-886 GCF_000296875.1 Streptococcus sp. GMD1S
ACATGCTAGCTGAGAGTGATGCGCTCGTTGAAGTAGATTCGCTCACTGATGTACTTACTGAGATCGAGGCACTTGTTAGAGCCGATTCACTGGCTAATACGCTAGCTGAGAGTGATGCGCTCGTTGAAGTAGATTCGCTCAATGAAGTACTTGTTGAGATCGAAGCACTTTCCAACGCCAACTCGTCCGCTAGCATACTTGCAGAAGTTGAAGTACTTGTTGAAGCGGATTCGCTGGCGCTCACTGACACAGATTGGCTTGAGCTTACAGATGCTGACTCACTGGCGCTAGCTGAAGCTGATTGACTTGAGCTTACTGAAGCTGACTCACTTGCGCTTACAGATGCAGACTGATTAGCACTTACTGAAGCCGATTCACTTGAGCTTACCGAAGCAGACTGGCTGGCGCTCGCTGAGGCTGATTGGCTAGCACTCACTGAGGCAGACTGACTTGAGCTCGCTGATGCAGATTCACTTGCACTTACTGAGGCTGATTGACTCGAGCTTACCGATGCAGATTCGCTTGAACTTACTGAGGCTGACTCACTTGCACTCAATGATGCTGATTGACTCGAACTTGCGGATGCTGACTCACTTGAGCTTGCCGAAGCTGATTGACTCGAGCTTACTGAGGCGGATTCGCTTGCGCTTACTGAGGTTGATTGGCTTGAGCTTACCGACGCCGATTGGCTAGCACTCACCGATACAGATTGGCTGGAGCTTACTGAGGCGGACTGGCTTGAGCTTGCTGACGCAGATTGACTCGAGCTGACTGATGCGGATTGGCTTGCGCTAACTGAAGCGGATTGGCTTGAACTTACTGATGCGGACTGACTCGAGCTTACAGACGCAGACTGACTGGCGCTCACTGACGCTGATTGGCTAGC
>NZ_AJQY01000204.1:0-875 GCF_000296875.1 Streptococcus sp. GMD1S
CTTCAAGGCTATAACCCAGAAAAAGGGCAAAAATTGGAAGAACTCTTCTTCCAATACGGACGTTATTTACTCATCAGTTCGTCTCGTGATCGGACAGATGCTCTTCCTGCCAACCTACAAGGAGTCTGGAATGCTGTAGACAATCCACCTTGGAACGCCGACTACCACCTCAATGTCAATTTGCAAATGAACTATTGGCCAGCCTACATGAGCAACCTTGCTGAAACAGCCAAGCCAATGATCAATTACATTGACGACATGCGCTACTATGGTCGTATCGCTGCCAAGGAATACGCTGGCATCGAATCCAAAGACGGACAAGAAAATGGTTGGCTGGTCCACACCCAGGCAACACCATTTGGCTGGACTACTCCTGGTTGGAATTACTATTGGGGTTGGTCTCCAGCAGCTAACGCTTGGATGATGCAAAACGTCTATGATTACTACAAATTCACCAAGGATGAGACTTATCTCAAAGAAAAGATTTACCCAATGCTCAAGGAGACTGCCAAGTTCTGGAACTCCTTCTTGCACTATGACAAGGCCAGTGACCGTTGGGTGTCTTCTCCATCCTACTCACCTGAACACGGGACCATTACCATCGGAAATACCTTTGACCAATCGCTAGTCTGGCAGTTATTCCACGACTACATGGAAGTCGCCAACCATCTGAATGTCGACCAAGACTTAGTCACAGAGGTCAAGGCTAAATTTGACAAACTCAAACCGCTTCACATCAACAAAGAGGGACGCATCAAGGAATGGTACGAGGAGGACAATCCTCAATTCACAAATGAAGGGATTGAAAATCACCACCGTCACGTTTCCCATCTAGTTGGTCTCTTCCCAGGTACGCTCTTTAGCAAGGACCAGGC
>NZ_AJQY01000205.1:0-872 GCF_000296875.1 Streptococcus sp. GMD1S
GGAAAGAGCGAACGGAAGATTTCAACTAGGTCCACATCCGGTCGTAACTGACTCTTGATGGTCGACGTCATCTGCCAAACGGTTGAATACTGCTCCACTTGGCACAGACGCTCCACATATTCACTGCCCACTTCAGAAATACGGTTCATATCGTTGCGCAAGAGGTCCACAATCATCATGTTTTCAGAGCGATTTTTAGGATCCTGTTCTAGCCAGCTAGCTTGGGCAAGGTCTTCTTGGTCAGTCACTCCCCGCTGGGTTGTTCCCTTCATTGGGCGAGTCGTTAATTCTCGGTCATTTTGCTCAAAAAAGAGTTCTGGGCTCATGGAAATCACTGCCATCTCGTCATGTTCTACATAAGCATTGTATCCCGCCTCCTGCTCTACCACCATGCGATTGTAGATGGCAAAAGGATTGGCACTTAAATCTTGCTTGAGTTGGACGGTGTAGTTGACCTGATAGGTGTCCCCCTGCCGCAAATGATGGTGAATCTGGGTAATAGCCTTTTCATAGTTTTCTGCAGATGTTTCTTCCTGCCACTTTGAAGGCAGATCTACTTCCTCATAAGTCAGAGGAATAGGTGATGTTTCTACCCTATCATGAACTGTAAAGTAAAGCAAGTACTCGCCCAGTAGAGGAGACTTGTGAACTGCCAGTTTTTCCTCAAAAGCAGGTGCAGCCTCGTAACTGACGTAGCCCACGACATAATAACCTTGCTCTTGGTAGCTTTCCACTTGTGCCAGCAAGTCTGCCACTTCTGATAAATCTCTCGTTTTTAACTCTTTGATAGGCTGGGTAAAGGTGTATCTCTCCCCCAAAGCCCTAAAATCAATCACTGTTTTTCTATGCATATCTTAAGTATAGCACAAAAA
>NZ_AJQY01000206.1:0-862 GCF_000296875.1 Streptococcus sp. GMD1S
TCGATACATTCATTCAATGCTTTTGAATAGTTCATCTTACTTCTCTTTTCTATCTACCTCTTGTAATAGCTGTCGGAGCATATTGGCACGGACAACTGAAGATTCTTCCCCTAGGACACGATCTGTTGCTACAGGAGTCAGCAAGGTCATCTCTTGCTTGGTCATCAAGTCCTGCTCCACCAAAAGCTGGAGAATATCCTCATAAATCTCCTGACTAACTCGCTCTCCGATTGAATAAAGCAAATCGCGTAGCATCTCGTGATGATTGGAAAACTCAATACGCCCTATGCGAATGTAGCCTCCACCACCACGCTTGCTCTCAACTAAGTAACCTCTACTTTCCGTAAAGCGAGTCTTGATGACATAGTTGATCTGGCTCGGTACAACCTGGAAGGTATCTGCCAACTGGCTCCGCTGCAATTCCACGATACCAGACTGGTCTAAAATCGCCTTGATATAGGCTTCGATATGATCTGATGTATTTTTAAATCTCATAGTAAATCAAACTCCTTCTTTGAACCTTGACTATCTTTGACTATTATACCGAAATTTTTGATTTTTTTAAAGGAAAAGGGAACGAGTTGCGAAGATTATTATAAACTATCCAAAACAAAAAGATGGGACTGTAAAACAGTCGCCATCTTTTTTAGTTATTCAAAGTTAAGATTAGTCAACTTTTTTAGCACGGTATACAAGTCCTGCCAAAGCTGCAAGAACTAGACCAAGAATAGTAGAGAATGCTGTAAAGTCTGCTCCACCAGTGTTTGGCAAATCTCCCTTAGGCTGTTCACCCTTAGGACCTTCCTTAGGTTCTTCTTTTTTCGGTTCAGTATACGTGTTAGTGATTGTTGGGTTGTTACCT
>NZ_AJQY01000207.1:0-859 GCF_000296875.1 Streptococcus sp. GMD1S
TGGTTGCTGGAAACGCATAGAAAGCCTAAACTGATACTACTCTACTGACTTTTATGAAAACATAAAACGGTGGCTACGTTAAAGCCAATCTGAGGTGTCCCTCTTTTTGAGGAACATAAATGAAGGTGGAACCACGTTGCGACGTCCTTTTATGGATGTCGTTTTTTGTTTTGTCAGAAGGAGGAAGAACGATGCTTTATATGATTGGCGGATCGCCTTGTAGTGGAAAGTCAACAATTGCCTCACTTCTTGCTAGACAGTATCAACTACTTCATATCAAACTGGATGATTTGGTAGAAGAGATGATGAGTCAAGCAAGTGCAGACTCACAGCCAATTTGCCTTCTTAGGCAGGATAGAAATCCAGAACAAATCTGGATGAGAAATCCAGAAGAGATGGCAGATGAAGAATGGCGCTTTTATGAAGAGATTTTTCCTTATGTAAAATCTTACTTGATAAAAAATCAAAACAGACCTCTCTTGGTGGAGGGAGCAGGACTTTTGCCTCACTTGGTAAAGGAGCTTGAATGTCAAGCATCATCCTATCTATGCTTGACTCCTACAGCTGATTTTCAAAAAAAGCATTATATACAGAGAGAATGGGTTCCTTATGTCTTAGAGGGTACAACCAACCCCGAGCAAGCTTTTGAAAACTGGATGCAACGAGACATTCTTTTTGCTCAAATGGTTCGTAAGGAAGCGGTGCTATTAGGCTATCCTAGTCTCGTAACAGATGGTAGTCAATCAGAGAATCAGACTGCGGAAGAAGTTGCTCGGCTCTTAAAATTGTCCAACAAAAATAGAATAAATATTTAAGGAGAAAACCATGATTAAGATTACTTTCCCAGATGGCGCTGTTC
>NZ_AJQY01000208.1:0-853 GCF_000296875.1 Streptococcus sp. GMD1S
ACCTTCCCTTCATCTGGTAACATCTTACCAGTCACGATGCTCATAAAGGTTGATTTTCCTTCACCATTGGCACCGACTAGACCGATATGTTCTCCCTTGAGGAGACGGAAAGACACATCTTCAAAAATTGCACGGTCACCAAAACCGTGACTTAAATTTTTAACTTCTAAAATACTCATTCTAATTCCTTATCTTGTTTTTATGCAGTCCTTTATAGAGGACCCAAGCCAGATAGCCTCCCAGGGTATTGGTCCACAAATCATCAATCTCAAAGACGCGATTAAAATCAAAGAAAAAGTCTAAGACCAGTTGCGTGCACTCAATTCCTAGACTCAGTAGAAAACTGAGAAGGATGATTTTTTTCGTTTGTCGTAAATTTGGACAGAGATAAATCAGTTGAAAGACTAGTGGGAAAAGCAAGAAGACATTTAAAATGTTCTGCAAAAAGATCCAAAGGACTTGTCCCAAACTGGTCACTTCACCCAGATTCCAAAGGGAGTTTAAGGGAGTTAAAAGAAAAACCAGGCGTCCAAAAGTTTGAATACCTGGAGTTTCCACTCCTGTAGGAAGTTGAGGCTGGGGAGTGAAGCAAAAACAGACAATACATAGGCTGTAAACAGCCACTCCCAATCTTAAGAATAATTCTCTTTTTTTAGTCATTTTATGGATTTACCGCTGCGACTGCCTTCTGGCGGTCACGTTTCATTGTATTGGAGCGTAATTGTCCACAAGCTGCATCAATATCTGTACCATGCTCTTGACGGACAACACAGTTGACCCCTTTTTTCTTGAGGGTATCGTAGAAGGCCATCACGCGCTCTTTAGGACTACGGCTATATTGGTCATGTTCACT
>NZ_AJQY01000209.1:0-850 GCF_000296875.1 Streptococcus sp. GMD1S
ATTTTTATCGCAGTCTTCCTCATTTCCAATACCATTCGTATCACCATTATTTCACGTAGTCGTGAGATTCAGATCATGCGTCTTGTAGGAGCGAAAAATGGCTATATCCGTGGTCCATTCTTGCTAGAAGGTGCTTTTATTGGCTTGCTCGGTGCAGCAATTCCTTCAGTCCTTGTATTCTTTGTTTACAATATGGTTTATCAATCGGTCAATAAATCTTTGGTAGGTCAAAACTTGTCAATGATTACGCCAGATGTGTTTATCCCTCTGATGACAGTCCTATTATTTATAATCGGAATTTTCATTGGTTCAATTGGTTCAGGGATTTCAATGCGTCGATTCTTGAAGATTTAGTTGGATTTAAATGCAAATTGCAGAACAAATCAGAAAAATAATACATATTTAAAAGAGAAGTTTTCGTAAACTTCTCTTTTTCCTTTCTAAAAATTAAAAAAATAGACAATTTTTTTATAAAAGCCTTTACAAAAAAAATAAAAGTGGTATAATTAATACATAACTAAATGCAAACGTTTTCGTAAAACGTTTGCCTAAATAAAATAAAGGAGATTTGAATGATGAAAGCTACATTCAAAAATGTCTTGTCTTTCGAATTTTGGCAAAAATTCGGTAAGGCTTTAATGGTGGTTATCGCCGTTATGCCAGCGGCGGGATTGATGATCTCAATCGGTAAATCAATCGTGATGATCGACCCAAACCTTGCTCCTCTAGTGATTACAGGTGGAATCCTTGAGCAAATTGGTTGGGGGGTTATCGGTAACCTTCATATCTTGTTTGCCCTTGCTATTGGGGGAAGCTGGGCAAAAGAACGTGCAGGTGGTGCATTTGCAGC
>NZ_AJQY01000210.1:0-849 GCF_000296875.1 Streptococcus sp. GMD1S
CAATAAAAAATCCCTGCTCTGACAAGGATTTAATAAAGATATTCTATCAAGATTTTTGGAAAAAATCAAGAAAGGAAATAAGATTCCCCTTAAAAATCTAGCCGTTTTCTCTTTCAATCTAATTTGACAATGATTCGACTTCTTGATAAAATATGCAGTAATGTGCAAGACTGATTCACGTAAAAAGCTGATAAGGAGAACGATATGAATAACGAAAGTTACTTTGACGGCGGTCTTTTGAGCTACGTTGGACATGCTATCCTAGCCATGCTTATCATGGGCTTTACTGTTGGAATCGCTACGCCTTGGGCAGTTTGCATGATGCAAAACTGGAAGGTTAAGCATACTGTCATCGATGGACGTCGCCTTTATTTTGACGGAACTGGTTCTCAATTATTCGGGAACTGGATCAAGTGGTTCTTGCTCACCATCATCACCTTGGGCATCTATTCATTCTGGTTGCATATCAAAATGGAACAATGGATTACCAAACACACGCATCACGTATAAATAGAAAAAGTGCGTTCATACGCACTTTTTGATTTGCAATGATTAGTAATTCCGTTCGCCAAACAATCCCTCTGGCAGATCATGAAATCCCTTGCCCGCCTTGAAATTTTCAAACTTACCAAGCAAGAACTGATAAGCATCCAAGCGACTTTCGTAGCGAATCATGGCATCTTTGGCACGCTCGTCTTGGTCTTCTTCGTAGACTTTTTGACTTTCCTTGTGCGCCATGTCGTTGATCATGATCTGGGTATTGACCCAGGCTTCAAATTCCTTCATAAATTCTTGTTCGTAACTCATTGATTCTCCTTATTCTAATCCACGGAAGAAGTCCGTATCAAT
>NZ_AJQY01000211.1:0-836 GCF_000296875.1 Streptococcus sp. GMD1S
CCAGACCCAATTGTCACACCACCAGCGACAGGGTTTGACGACGTAACAAATGGATAAGTTCCTTGGTCAATGTCCAACATGACACCTTGAGCACCTTCAAACAGTACACGTTTGCCATTATCAAGCGCATCGTTCAAGATAACAGATGTATCTGTCACATACTGCTTGATTTGTTGGCCATACTCGTAGTACTCTTCAAAAATATCATCAATTGAAATAGGAGTACTGTCATATAATTTTTCAAACAGACGATTCTTCTCCGCAAGATTGCGTTCCAAACGCTCACGAAAAATTTCTTTATCCAAAAGATCTGCAATACGAATTCCAACACGAGCAGCTTTATCCATATAGGCTGGACCGATTCCCTTGATTGTAGTACCAATTTTATTGTCGCCCTTAGCTTCCTCTTGCAAACTGTCTAATTCAATGTGATATGGTAAAATGACATGCGCACGATCCGAAATGCGCAAATTATCTGTTGTCACACCTTCTTCATGAAGATAATTCAACTCTTTTACTAGAGATTTAGGGTTTACAACCATCCCATTCCCAATAACAGAGATTTTTTCAGGAAAGAAAATTCCAGATGGAATCAAGTGCAACTTAAATTTCTTACCATCAATCACAATCGTGTGACCAGCATTATCACCACCTTGATAACGAGCAATTACCTCTGCATTAGCTGAAAGAAAATCTGTAATTTTCCCTTTACCTTCATCACCCCACTGGGTACCTACAACAACAACTGAAGTCATAATAAAATTCGTCTGAGCTACTAGCAGCTCGTCCTTTCTCATATACATGGCAGGAATTTCACCCGCAATTATATCTTACAA
>NZ_AJQY01000212.1:0-834 GCF_000296875.1 Streptococcus sp. GMD1S
GCTGATTCGATTGCCGCCAAGACTTCCTCCGCCTTACTGCGAGTTGGGTTTTTGGTACGAGTATAGTCAAATCCCGTAGACTGACCGAACTCTGGATGCTGATAAGTGGTTGAAAAATGAAGCGGTGTTACCAAGGCACCTGTAGCCTCATCTGACTTGATCCCAGCCTGGGCCAAAATTGTGTTGATGTGTAGTTCTTTGCTCATACAATACCTCCAAATCTATAGTAACTATTGTACCACTTATTTTCACTAACTCATTTTCTTGTTTTCAAGAGCTAGTTATAGTTTCAAACTATATAAAAACGATAGTTCCTTGAGAAACTATCGTTTTTCCTGTTGAATAGACTGGTTATTTAACGTGTTTTGCCAGTTCTTCTTGGGCTTTTTTATTTGATTCTTCTTTTTCTTTCAGCCATTTTTCTTTAGCTTTTTCATACTCATCAGCCGTTACAGTCTTATCTTGTAACTTGAGATACTTGTATGATTCGACACCCTTATTTCCAGCTTGTGAGAATGGCGATGAGAATGGAACTGTCTTTCTTAAGGTCGGTGTTCCACCCTGAGAAACGTTTGGAATTGCAAGGGCGCTATCAACGAGCCAAGCTTGAATTTCAGCATATTTTTCATAACGTTTTGCTGGTTCTTGCTCCTTGTTCGCTTCTTCTAACATTTGAGTGTAAGTATCCAGACCAACTGCCTTAGCCTTGTCATTGACCTCACCTGGTTCTAGACCAATGTTTTGCAACATACCACCGTTATTGACATTTAAGATATCAAGATAACTTGATGGATCCAAGTAGTCCGCACTCCAACCGCCATTATAGATATCAAA
>NZ_AJQY01000213.1:0-832 GCF_000296875.1 Streptococcus sp. GMD1S
GCTGAAGTGATTGCCCAACGAATCGAAAAAGCCAAGGAAGAAATTGCCCTCATGCGTGAGTATGATTATGCCATTGTCAACGATCAGGTGCCCCTCGCTGCTGAACGTGTCAAGCGTGTGATCGAAGCAGAACACTTCCGTGTGGACCGTGTCATTGGTCACTACCAGGAGATGTTGCCAAAATCTCCAACTACTCGATAAACTATAGGAAACAGGTACAAGCAAATGATGTTAAAACCCTCTATTGATACCTTGCTGGACAAGGTACCATCAAAATATTCACTCGTAATCTTGGAAGCAAAACGCGCCCACGAACTAGAAGCAGGAGCGCCAGCAACTCAAGAGTTTAAGTCTGAAAAATCAACTCTTCGTGCTTTGGAAGAAATCGAGTCTGGAAATGTAACCATTCACCCAGATCCAGAAGGAAAACGTGAAGCGGTTCGTCTCCGTATCGAAGAAGAAAAACGCCGCAAAGAAGAAGAAGAAAAGAAAATCAAAGAGCAAATCGCTAAAGAAAAAGAAGATGGTGAAAAAATTTAAGGTTGGGGGGACTCAATCTTATTTTTTCTATTGCAAGAATGTACTGACAAGGAGGAGGTGAGAAGATGGCAATCGCAAAGATTATTGTGGATGTTCCCCTTATGCAGACGGACCAGCCCTATAGTTATAAGGTCCCTGAGGAATTTGTAGAGATGCTGGAAGTCGGTATGCGGGTTCATGTCCCCTTCGGAAAGGGTAATCGTTTGATACAAGGGATTGTGCTTGGCCTGGAGTCCCAGTCGGATGAAGAGATGGAAGGTCAGGACTTGAAGGAGATTGCAGAGGTGCTAGA
>NZ_AJQY01000214.1:0-832 GCF_000296875.1 Streptococcus sp. GMD1S
GGAGTTGTTTTTCATCTGCTTTGGCAGTAGTTGGTGCAGTTTGCTCAGCTTTCTCAGCGGCAGTGCCGACTTCAACAACTTGAGTGACTGCTTCCTGTGTTACCACGCTATTGACAAGCGTTCTTTCTTCTTTTCCATCAGCACTAGTGCTCACAGAGTAGAAGGCAGTACGGTGGCCGTTAGCTCCTTTAGTAACAACTTGCGTTTGTCCTTTTGGCAATTGAGGATTTTCACGTGTCACAGTAGTGAATGGAATTTCTTCCTCTTGGATATCCAGTCTTGGTTTTGTTTCTGCGGTTGGAGCAAGACCGTGTTCGTCCCCTACATGGGTTACAAGAGTTCCGACTTCAATAACTTGGGTCACTGCTTCTTGGGTCACAAGGCTATCTACAAGAGTTTTCACTTCCTTACCGTCAGCACTAGTGCTCACAGAGTAGTAATGACTGCGACGACCGTTAGCGCCTTTAGTAACGACTTGAGTCTTCCCTTTGAGTAAGAGTGGATTTTCACGTGTCACAGTAGTGAACGGAATCTCTTCTTCTTGGATATCCAGTCTTGGTTTCGCTTCGGCAGCTGGAGCAAGGCCACTTTCATCCCCTTTGTGGGTAATAGGGGCACCGATTTCAACCACTTGGGTCACAGGTTCTTTGGTTACTTGGCTATCTAGAACGGTTTCTGTTTGTTTACCATTTTCAGTAAGGACAGAGATGTAATGAGTGCGTTCGCCATCTACACCTGGTGTGACAATCTTTTCTTGCTTAGCTGGGAGGTTCGGATTTTCCTTCTTGATAACTTCAAATGGAATCTTTTCTGCTCTTGTGATGAGTTCCGG
>NZ_AJQY01000215.1:0-831 GCF_000296875.1 Streptococcus sp. GMD1S
TTACAAATCGATGAACTTCTCATGAATGAGCTTCGTGATGTTAAAGCACTGGCTCAACCAAACGAAATCCTCCTTGTCATTGATGCCATGATCGGTCAGGAAGCGGCCAATGTCGCCCGTGAGTTTAATGCTCAGTTGGAAGTGACTGGGGTTATCCTTACCAAGATTGATGGGGATACTCGTGGTGGTGCAGCCTTGTCTGTTCGCCACATCACTGGTAAACCTATCAAGTTCACTGGTACGGGTGAAAAGATTACAGATATCGAAACCTTCCACCCAGATCGTATGTCAAGCCGTATCCTTGGTATGGGAGATATGCTGACCCTGATTGAGAAAGCTTCTCAAGAATACGATGAGCAAAAAGCCCTTGAAATGGCTGAGAAGATGCGTGAAAACACATTTGATTTCAATGATTTCATTGATCAATTGGATCAGGTGCAAAATATGGGGCCAATGGAAGACTTACTCAAGATGATTCCAGGTATGGCTAACAATCCAGCCCTTCAAAATATGAAGGTGGATGAGCGCCAGATTGCGCGCAAACGTGCCATTGTGTCTTCCATGACACCTGAGGAGCGTGAAAATCCTGATTTGTTAAATCCAAGTCGTCGCCGCCGTATTGCTGCTGGTTCTGGAAATACCTTTGTCGAAGTCAATAAATTTATCAAGGACTTTAATCAGGCTAAACAGCTCATGCAAGGTGTCATGTCTGGGGATATGAACAAGATGATGAAGCAGATGGGCATCAATCCCAATAACCTTCCAAAAAATATGCCAAATATGGGAGGGATGGATATGTCTGCCCTTGAAGGCATGATGGGACAAGGTGGC
>NZ_AJQY01000216.1:0-830 GCF_000296875.1 Streptococcus sp. GMD1S
GCTTCTGGAACACCTGAAAGGGCACGTCCATAGGCACCTGATAGGACACGAATCTCGTCTGTGAGATAGCTGGTTGAAAGATTGACCACAGCCAAAATCAAGGTTGCCTTAAGCAAAGGCCACGCTTCTTCACTATAAAATTGGTCTGCTGCTTGCCAGAAACGTTCCTCATCTACGATAACCTTATCTGGAGTTTGTCCAAGAACTGCTTGGAAGAAATCATCCAAAGGTAGGGCAGGGGCAAATTTCTTGAAATCTTCATAAGCGTATGGATGGTAGAGTTTGGCATATTCTGAACTTTCTTCGTTTGAAAGAACCACTGCTGCGATACGACGGTCCAATTCCAATCTCTTCTCTAGTAAGTCTTCGATTTCCTCATCTGAAAAATCATAGGCTTTGAGAAGATTTGCGCTACTTTCCTTCCAAAGCGTCAAGAGCTCCTCACGTTGAGGATGGTCTTCAGCATAGTAGGTTGTATCTGGCAAGATAGTTCCTGGTGCACTTGCCCAGAGAACATTGGTTCTGGCATCCATAAAGTCTGGTGATACTCCAAATGGAAGGAAGTTTGGTTTACCTGCTAGTTCAAACTCTGCCAGTTTGCTGGTAAAATCTGCAAAGCTCTCCAAATCTTGGTATTCCTTGAGCAGAGGAAGGACAGGCTTGATTCCATCTGCATCCCTCTTATCAAAATCACGTACCATACGATGGTACTTAACAAAATTTGCGAGGATAGCGTCCTCTGGAACATCTTCGCCTTCCAACCACTTGTCCGTAGTTGCCAGCATTAACTCTTCAATTTCCTCATCAAGGTCAATAAAGCCACCTGTTCG
>NZ_AJQY01000217.1:0-826 GCF_000296875.1 Streptococcus sp. GMD1S
CTCAAACGTTTCTACCTCTTTTTATGGAGCATTCCAAACTTAGTAGGCGTTTATTTTCTCTTTTATAGCAATCTCTTAGCTCGGAGATTTGTCGCCCTACATCCTGAATTTCCAAAATTAGACCTCTCATCCCTTGAAACAGAGCAGTTCCTTATGACCTTTGGCCTCTACTTTTTCGCGAGTCTCATCTTGATGATTGTAGGGAACATCCTCTACGTTCCACAATATTATGCCTACTCGCAGGTAGAATTCCTCCTCTGCGATACTCTGGATTTAGGACAGGCTAAACCCCGTCAAATCCTGAAAACCAGCCGTTTCTTGATGAAGGGTTACAAATTCCAGCGCTTTGTCCTCGACCTACAACTACTCCCTTGGTACTTCCTCAACTGGCTCACTTTTGGAATTGCTAGTTTTTCAATCCTTCCCTATATCCAAAACAATCATATCTTCTTTTACAGAGCCCTACTAGCCCGTAAACGTCGAAATGGATAAGAGTCTACAAAAACCAGCGTCGTTCAGGACGCTGGTTTTCTTATTTCAAAAGTAACATACTCAGCAGAGTCAAAATAGCAGGCCCACCTTGCTTCAGAATAATCTTCCCATTCCCCTGAAACTATCACACAAAAAAAGAAGCGGGAACTCAATTAGTTCCCAACTTCCATTTTAATGATTAGTTCATTGATACGTGAACGTGGTCATAGTGGTTTTCGGTCACACTACCACGATCCGGCATTGGATTCCACGTGTAGGCTGGTCCATATTTACTATCGTATGGAGCGTAGAAACGTTGTTTCCAGATGATATAGTTGATACCACGGCTAGCCAT
>NZ_AJQY01000218.1:0-824 GCF_000296875.1 Streptococcus sp. GMD1S
AAATCAGGCAGATTCAAGGCCGTATCCGCATTGAGCACTCCGACCAAGGTCACATTTGGGAAATCCAAGCCCTTGGCAATCATCTGAGTTCCCAGCAAGATATCCGCTTCCCCTTGACCAAACTGGTCAAGAAGAGCTTGGTGACTACCTTTCCTGCGGGTCGTATCCACATCCATCCGCAGAATGCGAGCCTGAGGAAAGAGCTCTGCCAGCTCATCGTAAGCTTTCTGAGTCCCCGTCCCGTAGTAGCGAATGCTGCGACTCTGACAGTTGGGACAGACATGAGGAATTCCCTTAGAAAAGCCACAGTAATGGCAGTTCATGGTCTTGGTATCCATGTGGAGAGTCAAAGAAATGTCACAGTTGGGGCAGCTATCTACCGTCCCACACTCTCGACACATAACAAAGCTAGAATAACCCCGACGGTTGAGCATGAGGACTACCTGCTCTTTTTTATCCAGACGGTCTTGGATGGCCTCTAGCAAAGGAGGCGTAAAGTTTGATGTCTCATTTTGTCCGATATAGTCCCGAAAGTCAATCACTTGAACCTCTGGAATCGTAGCCATAGGATTGGCTCGTTGGGTCAGACGTAAGTGGTGATAGACACCTTTTCCAGCACGGGCACGACTCTCAAGGCTCGGTGTGGCAGACCCAAGTACGAGAGCTGCTTGATTGTACTGGGCCCGTAGAATGGCGACCTCTCTAGCATGGTAACGTGGATTGCTATCTTGCTTGTAACTAGCTTCATGTTCTTCATCGATAATGATGACACCTAGATTTTTCAAAGGAGCAAAGATAGCTGATCGAGCGCCAACAACAACTTG
>NZ_AJQY01000219.1:0-820 GCF_000296875.1 Streptococcus sp. GMD1S
TCCTACGATTTTTGCTATCCTATACTGGTGCCATCATCTATAAAGATCCTTCAAAGGTGCTGGTCGTCACGGTAACCTTTTCCTTGCTCCTGACATTTTTTAAGATTTTGATGATTGCATTAGGGACCTTTATGTTAATCTATTTCGAAGAAGATCAACAACTTCGAAAGCTACCTTCTATTTTATTTATCATTGGTGGCGTGCTGGGCTTTCTTTCAGCGACCGAGTGGATAGGAGGATTTCTAATCATTAAAGGCGCTGTTTCTTTTTCTAAATTTTTGAAAGAAGTCCGTGGCCTTGTCTGATAGTCTAGTGAAACAATCCGTTTGAGGGTTGTTTTTTTATTTAAAGAATTATCTGGCAAAAGAATATGTTAGCAAAATGCTTTTTTATAAGAAAACATGATGTAATACAACTTGAAAAAATAAAAAGAGAATATTATGAAACAATCTTTCATTACATCGTATTTAACATTCTATTTAAAAGCTTCCATTACTTTAGAGGGAGTCTTTATAAAAACTTCTAACCCTACTATTTTAAAAGTTATTCCACTGGGTTCTCAAAATAAAACAATTCCTGTTGATCATGTTGCAAGTGTAGATAGTTCATTTCGTCTTGATTTCAAAACATTTGCTTGGGTATAATTTTCGCTCTTATTGGCCTTTCAATGATGCAAAATTCATTTATTGGGGGATTGATATTAGCGGCTTATGGTGTATTAACAGTGCTAAGTGCTTTTCAAACTCTACTAGTTTTGCATCTTGCTTCTGGTGGAACACATGTTGTCAGTGTGGTAGTATTTGAAAAAGCTAATCTTGAA
>NZ_AJQY01000220.1:0-819 GCF_000296875.1 Streptococcus sp. GMD1S
ATTGTCCTGGTTCTCATCCAACCTCGCCAAAGCCAACTCTTTTCCATGGATGCGACTAGCAATATCGGAAAACCAGGCTACTGGCAGAACAACCGCTTGGTAAAAATGGTGACCCTCTTGATTAGCCTAGCCTTGTTTGTATTGCTCCTCGTTTTTATGTTGGTGACCTATCAGTAAGAAGCGGTACCATTCACAGATAAAGGATACTAGAGACGGGGAAAATACATCTAACCGGAGGATAAAATGGAAAAACAAATGAATGAAAAAATTATCGAAATCGTGCATCAGGCCAACGATATGATTCCAGTTGAGTGGGATGATCTTTATATTAATTTTGAAGTAGATAAGACGCTTAGTGGTGGCGTGATATTTTTCTTTAAATATAAAGGAAAATATCATTATTACATGGATATTCCATCTTTATTTAATATTTCTGAAGACGAATTTGACAATGATTTTATGAAATTGTTTGATCTAGGTGGTGAGATGAAGAAGATTTTCATCGAGCAGGGTCTGGAGGAGTGGTCCGCCTTTACAATCAAAGTGGATGAACAGAATAAAACCTCTTTGGACTTTGACTATGCACCATGGAATGATAGTGAGTTTGGACCAACGGATAGAATAGAATTTTTTGAATACAAGTATCTCGGCAAGCAACCAGCTAATGAAAAAGAATTTGAGTTGTTCAAGGCTATGGAAGATTTCCAGCAGGAACATAATGGCAAGTAGAATGTTTGATAAAAGACCACCATTTAGGTGGTCTTTTATCAAACGCTGGTCCATAAGGTTTATGGTATACTGGGATTGTAGAGCCAGCAA
>NZ_AJQY01000221.1:0-818 GCF_000296875.1 Streptococcus sp. GMD1S
TTTTCATCCCCAGCTACAAGAAAGGTACCCGCAGTCTTGCGGATACTCTCTTCTAAGGATTGGTGGCTAAGTGTCTCTTCTGATGAAGGATTGGCTTCTTCAATCGCCAACATTTCTTCTAAATCTGATAGGGTAGCTTGCCTTATAGTGATTGGAATTTCCATCTGTTTTCCTTATTGGACATTGCTTGTCAAGTTAGACAAGAGACGTTCAAATGAATATTCATAGGTTTGGATATCTCCAGCACCCATAAAGACGTAAACAGCATTATCATGGTCTAGGAGTGGAGAAACATTTTCAACAGTGATAACCTGGTGTTTCTTGTTAATTTTATTGGCTAAGTCTTCTACTTTGACATCACCATGGTCCACCTCACGAGCTGATCCATAGATTTGCGCTAGGTAGACGGCGTCTGCTTGATTCAAAGCATGGGCAAATTCGTCCAACAAGGCAATGGTTCTTGTAAAAGTATGTGGTTGGAAGATTGCCACGATTTCCTTGCTTGGGTATTTTTGACGAGCCGCATCCAAGGTCGCAATGATTTCTGTTGGATGGTGGGCAAAGTCATCAATAATCACTGTATCATTGACAATTTTCTCAGTGAAACGACGCTTAACACCTGCAAAGGTTTTCAAGTGTTCACGGACCAAGTTCAAATCAAAACCAGCTGTGTAAAGAAGACCAATAACAGCTGTCGCATTCATAATATTGTGACGACCAAAGGTTGGAATGTGGAATTGACCCAACTCTTGACCACGGAAATGAACGGTGAATGTTGAACCAGTCGTAGAACGAAGAAGATCGCTAGCTACAAAGTC
>NZ_AJQY01000222.1:0-817 GCF_000296875.1 Streptococcus sp. GMD1S
GGGTCATACTATTATTTAACAGGAGAAGGCAGCTACGCTCGCAACACATGGGTAGGTAATTACTATCTTAAATCAGATGGTAAGATGGCCAAAAATGAATGGGTAGATGGTGGTCGTTATTATGTAGGAGACGATGGTGTGTGGCAACCAAAACCAGCGCCAAAGCCAGCACCAAAACCAGCTGAGAAACCGAAAACGCCAGCACAGAAACCTGCTGAGAAATCGAAAACACCAGCACCGAAACCAGCACAAAAACCTGCTGAGAAACCAAAAACACCAGCACAAAAACCTGCTGAGAAACCGAAAACACCAGCATCAAAACCGACTGAAAAAGCTAAAGAAACAACTCCTAAACAGGATAAATCACAATCTAAAGTTCAGTCTGGCTGGGTAGGAAATTACTACCTCAAATCAGATGGAAAGAGAGCTAAAAATGAATGGGTAGATGGTGGTCGTTATTATGTTGATTCTGATGGAAAAAAGGTTAAAAGTGACTGGATTTATGATAAAAACTATGGTTCATATTACTATCTCACAGCAGAAGGCAGCTACGCTCGCAACAAATGGGTAGGAAATTATTATCTCAAATCAGATGGTAAGATGGCCAAGAATGAATGGGTAGACGGCGGTCGTTATTATGTTGAATCAGACGGTAAAATGGCTAGGGATAAATGGGTAGATGGTGGCCGTCACTATGTAGACTACGATGGTGTGCGGCAACCAAAACTAGATGGGAAGCAGTACAATGCTGCTTTAAATAAAGCGAAAAGCTATAATTCGGTTTTACATATGTCAAAAAAAGATCTCTATAACCAAT
>NZ_AJQY01000223.1:0-813 GCF_000296875.1 Streptococcus sp. GMD1S
AAATAAACCAAGTACTTCTGAACATCTGGCCATTTGCGGTGCATAAAGTCAATTTCCTTATAAAATTGCTCACGGATAGGGGCATCCGGTGCCACGATGGCATCTCCAGAACCTGAAACCGTACAAAAAGTACAACCACCATGAGCTACAGTTCCATCACGATTTGGACAGTCAAATCCCGCATCAATAGGAACTTTGAAAGTCTTTTCTCCAAAAAGTTTTCGATAATAATCATTCAAGGTATTATAAGATTTCATAACTTTCATTATAACAAAAAACACCTACAATCTCAAAAGCCTGACTTTCCTACAAATTCCCTTGTTTCTCATTTCCTTTAGCGTTTTTTTATGATACAATATGGGTATGATTTTAATGAAAATAGCATCTATTTTATTATTGATATTAACCTTGGTGGTTTGCTTTATTGTCACCAAGCTTTTCGGACTCAGAAAAATAGGATTTAATTTCGCGGATCTAGCTTTTCCACTTTTGGTATTTGAGTACTATCTGATTACTGCTAAAGCCTTTACCCACAACTTTCTACCGCGACTTGGTGTCGCACTTTCTCTCCTAGCAATCCTCCTTGTAATCTTTTTCCTTGTCAAAAAACGAAGTTTTTATTACCCTAAATTCATCAAATTCTTCTGGAGAGCCGGTTTTCTCCTTACCTTAATCATCTACATAGCTATGATTGTCGAATTGATGATGCTCCCATAAAAAACATTCCCTCAGACAGCTGTCTAAGGGAATATTTTTATCTTCATAACTTGTTTTCTAAGCTCTACCAAGATACTTTTTTTATTTCCTAAATGT
>NZ_AJQY01000224.1:0-807 GCF_000296875.1 Streptococcus sp. GMD1S
AGTGAAAGAATTTCGTTCATCGATAGCAGTAAAAAAAGGGATGCACACCCTGTTTTTGCTCTTTATTTATGTGCTCGGGAGTCGTCTGGCTCTTCCTTTTGTTAACCTCAATAGTCGGGATTTTCTCGGAGGAAGCGCAGCCTATTTGGACTTTTCAGTAGCTCTGACTGGTGGAAATCTTCGCAGCCTCTCTCTCTTTTCCATCGGGCTTTCACCTTGGATGTCAGCCATGATCTTGTGGCAGATGTTTTCCTTTTCAAAGAAACTGGGCTTAAACTCGGTGTCTTCAGAAGTCCGGGATAGACGGAAAATGTACTTGACGTTAGGGATTGCCTTGATTCAGGCCTTGGCCTTGACTACAAACCTTCCTGTCCAAGCTCCCTACAATCCCTTCTTGGTCTTTCTCCTCAATACCAGCCTTTTGGTTGCGGGGACCTTCTTCTTAGTTTGGCTGTCTGACATCAATGCGTCTATCGGAGTTGGAGGCCCAATCGTCATTTTATTGGCGAGTATGGTGGCTTCACTCCCTCAGGACATCATCCAATCGGTCCAAGTTCATAAGATCTCTCCTTGGCTGCTTTTCCTATTGGTAGTGCTTGGTGTCCTCTTTACCTATCTAGTTGTTCTCTTTTACCGAGCGCGATACCGCATCCCTATCAATAAAATCGGGCTCCATTCTCGCTTTAAACGCTATTCTTATCTGGAAATCATGCTCAATCCTGCAGGTGGCATGCCTTATATGTATGTGATGAGTCTCATGGGCTTGCCTTCTTATCTCTTGCTCTTGCTTCAACATCTGGATAAGGG
>NZ_AJQY01000225.1:0-806 GCF_000296875.1 Streptococcus sp. GMD1S
TAGGAGCTTTCTCCTTGCACAGTCCTATAAAAAGTAGTATCATAGTGTCGTTTGAACTATCAGGAGGAAACGATGAAAGATTTTCATTTTGATGCTATATCTGCCTTTGAAAATTACGAAATTGAAAAAATGAGAGATGGTCATGTTGTGGTGACGACCAAAGTGGTGGACTCGTCGCTCAACTACTATAGCAATGCCCATGGTGGCTATCTCTTCACCCTTTGTGACCAGATTAGTGGTTTGGTGGTTATCTCGCTGGGGCTTGATGGAGTGACGCTCCAGTCCTCTATCAACTACCTCAAGGCAGGAAAACTCGACGACGTGTTGACCATTAAAGGAGAATGTGTCCATCATGGACGCACAACCTGTGTCGTGGATGTGGATATCACCAATCAAGAAGGCAGAAATGTCTGCAAAGCAACCTTTACCATGTTTGTCACAGGCCAGCGGTCAGAAGACAGACAGGTAAGGATATAGATAAACAAAAAAGAGGCTCACACCTCTTTTTCTTATTTCTTCTTCCTGTTTAATACTGCATTGAGAACAATGGCTAGTAAGCTGGCTACGACAATTCCGTTTGAGAAGAACATTTGGAAGGCTGTTGGCATGCTGACAAAGAGATTACTATTGTTGAGTCCGACACCTGCAGCGATGGAGACAGCTGCGATAAGGAAGTTGTGTTCATTGTTAGCAAAGTCAACGCGGGCGAGGATTTGCATCCCTTGAAGGGAAACAAAACCAAACATCACCAGCATGGCCCCTCCAAGGACAGGGCTTGGAATGATTTGGGCGAGGGCACCAAACTT
>NZ_AJQY01000226.1:0-806 GCF_000296875.1 Streptococcus sp. GMD1S
ATAACCTTCTCCTTATTTATGATATTCAACAAAATAGCTAATCATAGTTCCCTTATAATATACCATAAAAGCAACATTTCCTTGCATCTTATTCAAATTTATAAGTTAGATTAGAAGCATCTAAAGTTGGAATACCACTACTCACCATTATTCAACTCTCCATTAGACACTGTTTCTCTAAAATAATAACCGTCTTTGTAATCAACAACAACAGAATAATAGTAATAATCATTACTCTGCAAAGAGCTTCCAAATTCTAATACGCCATTTTTAAGACCATCCATTTTAAAAAATTTGTTTATTATTGGATTATTCACACTATAAGATATGTCAAAACCATTAGTTACACTGTTATAACTCTTATTTTCTAATTTAAACTCAGATAAAATACTTTTATTAATCGTTAATTCTTGAAACAGAAAACCTTTAAGTTCCCAAATTTCCCTCGCTCTTTCTTCATCTGAAAAAATAAATTGCTGTTCTATGTAATTAACATCTATAATGTCTGTCTTTTTTTCTAACTTTAAATCTTTTCGAATTAATTTACCAGTTATCGTCTTGAACTGACTATTTCCGGTTAAGTATATTTTTATGCTAACTTTATCATTCATGTATACTTGATAGACCTCAAACCCTTCCGGAAATTGCTTAAACAAGTCAAACAGATTCTCGGTTGGATAGACACGACTGACCTCGGAGACTTTGTTCTCAATCCATTCTCGACTATTTTTATTTTCTCCACACCCTGCCAATCCTATCATTATCAATCCTCCTAAAAGTAACATTGTGAGAAATATGCGTTTTTT
>NZ_AJQY01000227.1:0-806 GCF_000296875.1 Streptococcus sp. GMD1S
ATCATTAGAGCCTGGACCAAGGCAAGCCTCATCAAACGAATCCTTATTGGAATGATCTTGGGAGCTACATTAGGAATGCTCTTTCCAAACCTTACAGGAATTGGCCTGCTTGGAGATCTCTTTGTAGGTGGACTGAAAGCCATCGCTCCTATTTTGGTTTTTGCCCTTGTTGCCAATGCCCTTTCCCAACACCAAAAGGGACAAAACACCAATATGAAGACGGTTATTTTCCTATACTTGCTCGGAACCTTTGCTGCTGCATTGGTAGCCGTTCTAGCTAGTTTCTTACTGCCTGTACAAATCACCCTGACCAACGCAAATACAGAAGTTGCTGCTCCTGACGGTATTGGTCAAGTCCTCAGCAATCTACTACTCAAACTGGTGGACAATCCCTTGAATGCCATTGTTGAAGCCAACTATATCGGGATTCTCTCTTGGGCAGTTATCTTTGGCTTGGCTATGAGAGAGGCAAGTAAACACAGTAAAGAATTACTGAAAACCATGGCGGATGTCACCTCTAAAATCGTAGAATGGATTATCAACCTAGCTCCCTTTGGGATTTTAGGCTTGGTTTTCAAGACCATCTCTGACAAGGGCATTGCTAGTTTGGCTAACTACGGTGTCCTCCTAGGACTTTTGATTGCTACTATGGCCTTTGTTGCTCTCATCATCAACCCGCTCATCGCCTTTCTCTTTATGAGGAAAAATCCCTATCCCCTTGTTTTGAAATGTCTACGTGTCAGTGGTATTACAGCCTTTTTCACTCGTAGCTCTGCCGCCAATATCCCTGTCAATATGAAACTCTG
>NZ_AJQY01000228.1:0-794 GCF_000296875.1 Streptococcus sp. GMD1S
ACCAAGGCTAGTTCTCGTTCATTTGGCTCTTGAACATCCTCGTACAAGCCTTCTACCAAGATACGCCCATCAGCAGCTCGCAGACTACTTAAGGCCTGGATAAGATACCATGGTGCTGACTCCACGACACCACCATAACTCGAGTGGATATCTACATCCGCACTTTTCACCTTGGCATCAAAGGTCACGATTCCCTTGTTTCCACCAGAAATTTCTAACTGCTCCAAGGCATTTTTCGTTCCTTGCTCCCAAACTAGCAAATCTGCTCCTCGGAGTTTGTCTGCGTGTTTCCCTAAATACTTATCTAGATCCATAGAAGCAGACTCCTCTGCCCCTTCCATGATAAAACTGATATTGACAGGGAGGTCATCGTGGTGCTGCATATACTTTCTCAGAGCACTCAAACGAGCTGTGATGTGGCCCTTATCGTCGTCAACTCCTCGCCCATACATAAAACCATTTCGCACAGAAAGTGTAAAGGGATCCTCTGTCCAGATCTGATCTCCGTCCGCTGGTACGGTGTCATAGTGGTTATAGAAGATCAAGGTCTTGGCATCTGGACGCGAACTCTTGAAATGTGCCATGACAAAGGGAGCTGTGTAACTCTCATCAATCTCCACTTCAGCCCCCACACGCTTGAAAATCTCACCCAGATAGTTTGCGACTTCCTTGAGTCCAACCTGCTGGGCAAAGACGGATTTCTTGGAAATTAAGGTGCGTAAGACTTCGAAATAATGTTGGGCCACATGATCCTTCTCAAATTTTTCAATCTGCTCTTGTTCGCTAGGAAAAAC
>NZ_AJQY01000229.1:0-793 GCF_000296875.1 Streptococcus sp. GMD1S
GGATGGTCAAAGTCAATGTTGGTGATGATAGAGTATTCTGGGTGGTAAGGCATGAAGTGACGCTCATATTCGTCTGATTCAAAGACAAAATATTTGGCATTTGCTGAGCCGCGACCTGTCCCGTCACCAATCAAGAAGCTGGTATCTGTGATGTGAGACAAGACGTGTGACAACATACCTGTTGTTGAAGTTTTTCCATGAGCTCCTGCCACTCCCATGCTGACAAAGTCGCGCATAAAGCTACCTAGGAATTCATGGTAACGTTTGTAGCTGATACCATTTTGATCCGCATAGGCGATTTCAACGTTATTATCTGGACGGAAGGCATTCCCGGCGATAATTTCTAGATCACCTTGCAAATTCTTTTCATCAAACGAAAGAATGGTAATTCCTGCTTGCTCTAAACCACGTTGTGTAAAGTAGTACTTTTCAACATCTGACCCTTGAACCTTATGTCCCATTTGGTGCAACATCAAGGCCAAGGCACTCATCCCTGATCCTTTAATTCCAATAAAATGATATGTCTTTGACATGTTTTTCTCCCTTATTCAGTGATTCTTGTCAGGTTCAACTCTTGGGCAACCTGACGTTCCTGTTCTGATTGCTTATTCTTTTTATTATAAATTTGGCTCTTCTTCAGAAAATCATAGTTGTTCTTTTTAGCTTTTCCAGCTTGATTTTCTAAAGTCGGAGTCACTACTTGTCCAGCTTCTTCAGCTAAAATATAGTGGGACTGTCTCAAGTTTTTGCTAAATTTGGCAAACTCACCTGGATTTTCCTTTTGAAATGGTGC
>NZ_AJQY01000230.1:0-789 GCF_000296875.1 Streptococcus sp. GMD1S
AATCCTACTCCATTTGAGATGACTGTTGGACAAGATGGAGCTATCAAAACAGTTACAAATAAACGTAGCAAAGCTAAAGTTAAGATTAAGGCTAATAAAAAACTTACGGGTCGTGAGTTGAAGGCTGAAGAGTTTGAATTCACTTTAACAGACCAAGATGGTAAGGTGAAAGAAACTGTGAAGAATGACAAAGACGGAAACATTGCTTTCTCAGAATTGGAATTCGACAAAGCAGGGACTTATACCTTTAAAATTGCTGAAAAAGCTGGCAGTGATACAAGCATCAAGTACGACACTAAAACTATCACGGCTACAGTTACTGTAGTAGATAAGGGCAAAGGTGCACTTGAAGCAACTGTTTCTTACGATGATGAAAAAGCTTTTGAGAATACTTACACTCCAGCAAAAACGGAAGTTCCTGTGAAGAAAGTATGGAAGGACGAGAACAACCAAGACGGTAAACGTCCAACTTCTGTCACAGTTAAATTGCTTGCGGATGGTCAAGATACTGGTAAGACACTTGAGCTCAATGCCGCAAACGGTTGGACTGGAAGCTTCACAAACCTTGATGCTGATAAAGGCGGAACACCTATTCAGTACACTGTAGTAGAAGTAACTGTTGCTGGTTATACTTCTGAAATTACTGGTGATGCTGCATCAGGATTCACCATCACAAATAGCTATTCACCAGAAACAGTTGATGTAAAAGCAACTAAGAACTGGGATGACGCTAATAACCAAGACGGCAAACGTCCGACTAAGATTACAATCAATCTTTTAGCAGACGGT
>NZ_AJQY01000231.1:0-765 GCF_000296875.1 Streptococcus sp. GMD1S
CCACACGACTGGAGTATCTTTAACGATTTTGACCATCAGTCACCTGCCCAAAACGAAGGTGGACAGCTCAATGGTGGTGAAGCTTGGTATCGTAAGACTTTTAAACTTGATGAAAAAGATCTCAAGAAGAATGTTCGTTTGACCTTTGATGGTGTCTACATGGATTCTCAAGTCTTTGTCAATGGCCAGTTAGTGGGACATTATCCAAACGGTTATAACCAGTTCTCATACGATATTACCAAATACCTCCACAAAGATGGTCGTGAGAATGTGATTGCTGTCCATGCAATTAACAAACAACCAAGTAGCCGTTGGTATTCAGGTAGCGGTATCTACCGTGATGTGACCTTGCAAATGACAGATAAGGTTCATGTTGAGAAAAATGGGACAACCATCTTAACACCAAAGCTAGAACAACAGCAACATGGCAAGGTTGAAACGCATGTGACCAGCAAAATCGTTAATACAGACGATAAAGACCATGAACTTGTAGCAGAGTATCAAATCGTTGAACGTGGTGGTCAGGCTGTAACAGGTTTGGTTCGTACAGCGAGCCGTACCTTGAAAGCACATGAATCAACAAGTCTTGATGCGATTTTAGAAGTTGAACAACCAAAACTCTGGACAGTTTTAAATGACAAACCAGCCTTGTACGAATTGATTACGCGTGTTTACCGTGATGGTCAATTGGTGGATGCTAAGAAGGATCTGTTTGGTTACCGTTACTATCATTGGACTCCAAATGAAGGTTTCTCTTTGAATGGT
>NZ_AJQY01000232.1:0-757 GCF_000296875.1 Streptococcus sp. GMD1S
ATTGCCATCGGAAACACATCTTCGTTTTTCCGGTAGAGCCATGCATCAGCTAAAGAACGTACATTTGGAGCCACGAAATGTGCTTGTTCATCAGCTTCAGATATTTTCAAATCCAGCACTGCCTAAAAACTGCTCTCATCTACCAATTTCAGTTCAATCATTTTTTCTCCTAGCAAGGTTGCGCAATCAAAACTTGATTTACTTCTTACCTTCTCTCCACTCCCAAGCTATCCAGCACCTCTGGATACAACTTGTACTCAGCCTCGTGAATACGAGCTTCAAAGCTTTCGATAGTATCATCTGCTAGATGTGGCACACGGACTTGCTTGATGACCTTGCCTGTGTCCACACCAGAATCCACCCAGTGAATGGTCACGCCAGACTGGTCAACGCCTGCATTCCAAGCATCCTCAATACCATGAGCTCCTGGGAATTCCGGGAGATAAGCTGGGTGAATATTGATGATACGGCCTTCATAAGCTGCTAGCAAGGTTGGACCGACGATTTTCATGTAGCCTGCGAGGCAGACCAAGTCAATCTGGTGTTCTTCCAAGAGTTCGACAAGTGCTGCTTCGTAGTCTGCCTTGTTCTCAAACTCCTTGAGTTCAAAAGCATAAGACAGGACTCCGAGCTTGTCTGCCCGCTCTAGCACATAGGCGTCACGATGGTCTGAAAAAACAAATTCCACCGGAAATTCTTCGGCAATCACCTGAAAATTTGAGCCGTTACCAGAGGCAAAAACCGCTATTTTTTTCAT
>NZ_AJQY01000233.1:0-755 GCF_000296875.1 Streptococcus sp. GMD1S
GCAACTTGCTCTTCTAATTTACTTAGCTCAAGTTTTTTCGCATTACTATTTTCTTCTGCCGCTTCCTTATCTGCCGCAGCGAGTTTTGCTTGGTCCTGGTCAGAAAGTTGAGATTGAGTTTTTGCTTCGGCCGGTGTCACCTGATCACTATCTTCTGCCAAAAAATCTGCCAACAAGTCTGAGGCATCAATGTCGCCTTCTTCAATGGCTTTCAAGATAGCATCCTTGCCAATCACTTCTTTAGCTGCCTTAATCGCAGCTTCCTTATCAGTGATAGTGGCATCCTTGTTGATATCATCGATGGTTGATTTTTCAATTTTTTCTAAGGTAGCGATTAAATCTGAGCGAACTTTGGCTGCCTCTTCCGCCGCTTCCTTGTCCGCTGCAGCCAGTTTAGCTTGGTCCTGACTTGAGAAATCTTCTTGGCTCATCTCTTCGACCGGTGTCACCTGATCACTGTCTTCTGCTAAGAAATCGTCTAACAAGTCGGACGCTTCGATGTCACCTTCTTCAATGGCTTTCAGGATAGCATCTTTGCCAATCACTTCTTTAGCTGCCTTAATCGCCGCTTCCTTATCAGTGATAGTGGCGTCTTTGTTGATGTCTTCGATGGTTGATTTTTCGATTCCTTCAAGAGTTGAAAGCAATTCTGAGCGAACTTTGGCTGCCTCTTCTGCTGCTTCCTTGTCGGCTGCAGCCAGTTTAGCTTGGTCTTGACTTGAGAAATCTTCTTGGCTCTTCACTTCGGCCGGTGT
>NZ_AJQY01000234.1:0-752 GCF_000296875.1 Streptococcus sp. GMD1S
GCAGCGGGTGTGGCTTGTATGACGATAGAAGAGCTTGAAGGGGTCAAAAACTCAGCAGCAGGAACCTTTGTCACAAAGACAGCGACCTTGGACTTTCGTCAGGGCAATCCTGAGCCACGTTACCAGGATGTTCCACTTGGTTCTATCAACTCCATGGGCTTGCCAAATAATGGCTTGGATTACTATCTGGACTATCTTTTGGACTTGCAGGAAAAAGAGCCAAACCGTACTTTCTTCCTATCTTTAGTCGGCATGTCTCCAGAAGAAACACATACCATCTTGAAAAAAGTTCAAGAGAGCGAGTTTAAAGGATTGACTGAGCTCAATCTCTCTTGTCCAAATGTTCCAGGAAAACCTCAGATTGCCTATGATTTTGAAACAACAGACCGTATCCTATCTGAAGTATTTGCCTACTTTACAAAACCTCTTGGTATCAAGCTCCCACCTTATTTTGATATTGTGCACTTTGATCAAGCGGCTGCTATTTTCAATAAATATCCGCTCAAGTTTGTTAACTGTGTTAACTCTATCGGAAACGGCCTTTATATAGAAGACGAGTCGGTCGTTATTCGTCCTAAAAATGGTTTTGGTGGGATTGGTGGAGAGTATATCAAACCGACTGCTCTTGCTAATGTGCACGCCTTTTACCAACGTCTCAATCCGCAAATCCAAATCATTGGAACGGGTGGTGTTCTAACGGGTCGTGATGCCTTTGAACATATCCTCTGCGGTGCGAGTATGGTGCAAGTAGG
>NZ_AJQY01000235.1:0-749 GCF_000296875.1 Streptococcus sp. GMD1S
TGGAACAACTACTATGAGTATCAGTTTACAAATGCGGACAAGGTCGATTGCTTTATCGTGTCTACGGATCGGCAGAAGGAAGTTCTCGAAGGTCAATTTGCCCAGTACAGCCAGCATCGCCCACGAATCGTCACGATTCCAGTTGGGAGCATAGATCAGCTGACCGAGCCTGCTAGGGAACGCAAGCCCTTTTCTCTCATTACGGCTTCGCGTCTGGCCAAGGAAAAACACATTGACTGGCTCGTCAAGGCGGTTATCCAGGCGCATCAAGTCCTCCCAGAGCTCACCTTTGACATTTATGGCAGTGGGGGTGAGGAATCTCTTTTAAGGGAAATCATCACGGCTCACCAAGCGGAGAACTATATCCAGCTCAAAGGGCATGCAGATCTAGCTCAGATCTATCCCCAGTATGAGGTCTATCTGACAGCCTCAACCAGCGAAGGCTTTGGTCTGACCTTGATGGAGGCAGTTGGTTCAGGCTTGCCCCTGATTGGCTTTGATGTGCCTTATGGAAACCAGACCTTTATCAAGGATGGTCAAAATGGCTACTTGATCCCAAGTTCGGATGACCATGTTGAAACGGCGATTAAAAGATCCTTTGCGGAAAAGATCTGCCAGCTCTATCAGGAAAATCATTTGCCAGATATGCGAACAGCATCTTATGACCTAGCTAGAGAATTTTTAACAGATAAGGTAAGGGACAAGTGGAAGAAAACGATAGAGGAGGTCCTGCATGATTCAACTATTTG
>NZ_AJQY01000236.1:0-743 GCF_000296875.1 Streptococcus sp. GMD1S
TCTAGTTTTTCTTCAGTGATTTCACCCATGACACGGATAGCAAGTCCTGGTCCTGGGAATGGTTGGCGCCATACGATGTGGTCTGGCATACCAAGCTCTGTACCGAGGGCACGGACTTCGTCTTTATAAAGAGTGTTCAATGGTTCAATCAGTTCAAACTGCATGTCTTCTGGAAGACCACCCACGTTGTGGTGTGATTTGATGGTTTGAGCAGTATCAGTTCCAGACTCAATCACATCAGTGTATAGTGTTCCTTGAGCAAGGAATTTCACATCTTTGAGCTTGCTTGCTTCGTCATCAAATACATAAACAAACTCATTACCGATGATTTTACGTTTTTGTTCAGGGTCAGAAACACCTGCAAGTTTGTCAAGGAAGCGTTTTGCAGCGTCTGCTTTGACGATATTCAACCCAAACTTACCACCAAGCATGTCCATAACTTGGTCTGCTTCCCCTTTACGGAGAAGACCGTGGTCTACAAAGATACAGATTAATTGATCACCAATCGCTTTTTGAAGAAGAACTCCAACAACAGAAGAGTCAACACCACCTGATAGACCTAGAAGAACACGCTTGTCACCTACAGTTTCACGGATTTTCTTGATCTGCATATCGATGAAGTTGTCCATTGACCAGTCACCCTTAGCTTTACAGATGTTAAGGGCAAAGTTGCGAAGGATATCATTCCCGTATACAGAATGGCGAACTTCTGGGTGGAATTGGATACCATAGATGTGCTTGTC
>NZ_AJQY01000237.1:0-736 GCF_000296875.1 Streptococcus sp. GMD1S
TTGATTCGTGCTTATAATCGTTCTAAAAGAGAAGAGGCTGAAAGCGAGCCACTGAACCTTTATGTCGAAGACGAAAAGGGCAATCTCATGGCAGGCTTAGTAGCAGAGACTTTCGGAAATTGGTTGGAAATCGAATATTTGTTTGTGAGAGAGGAATTGAGGGGACAAGGAATTGGTTCAAAACTATTGCAGCGAGCTGAAAATGAAGCCAAGAATCGAAACTGTCGTTTTTCTTTCGTGAATACTTACCAGTTTCAAGCGCCAGATTTTTATCTAAGCCATGGCTACAAGGAAGTCTTTACCTTGCAAGACTATCCCTACACAGGGCAAAGATACTATTACCAAAAGGATTTGTGATCTAGACTTCTATCTTTTGAAGAGGAGCTTAGCTGAGTATCAAATAAGAACGAATACTCTTTATCATGTAAGATGATAGAGAGTTTTTTGTTAATAAAATCTTACAAAATGACATTTATATATTGCATTAAGTTAGATATATGGTATAATGTTTTTAAAAGAAGCGCAACTTTTTAAAAATGTGAAGGAGGATGCTAGTGGCTAAAAACTTAAAATTAAAATTAGCTCGGGTGGAGTGTGATTTAACACAAGGGGATTTGGCAGAAGCTGTAGGTGTTACTAGGCAGACTATAGGCTTGATAGAAGCAGGGAAATATAATCCTAGTCTCTCCCTCTGCCAGTCTATTTGCAGATGCTTAGGCAAAACGTTAGACCAACT
>NZ_AJQY01000238.1:0-723 GCF_000296875.1 Streptococcus sp. GMD1S
CCAAATATCTGGTTCCACAAAGAAATCATTGGTATCCAATTTCTTCACTGCATAAGCAAAGGCATCTAGACGAATCAAGTCACACCCGTTACTTGCTAGATGTTGAATCGTCTTACGGATGAATCTCATCGTTACTTCTTTGGTCACATCAAGATCAATCTGCTCCTCACCAAAGGTATTCCACAAATGTTCTACTGAACCATCTGCAAATACAATCTCTTGCTTTGGTGCACGATCCTTACGCTTGTAGATTAAATCTACGTCAGACTGTGTCGGACGGTTCTCTGGCCAAAACTTATCCCAGTTTAAAAAGAGATCTTTAAATTCACTGGCTTCATGTTTTTCTTGATAGTCCCTATAATACTTAGATTGACGAGAAATATGATTAATCATAAAGTCAAACATAAGATAATATTTCTCACCTAAACGCTTAACGTCCTCCCAATCACCAAAAGCTGAATCCACTTCATCATAGTCAACTGGCGCAAATCCACGATCACCTGTTGATGGGAAAAATGGTAGAAGGTGAACTCCCCCAATAGCATCGCCAAAATGTTCTTCCAAATTCTCATATAAGTCTTTAAGGTTATTTCCAAGACTATCTGAATAAGTAATCAACATAGTTTTATTTTGAATGGTCATAGATGTTCTCCTTTTTCTGATGAAAGCCAAGTCTTATATGACCTGGCTTCGTAAATGAAAGATATTTTTAGATTTTTGTTC
>NZ_AJQY01000239.1:0-720 GCF_000296875.1 Streptococcus sp. GMD1S
GCTAAAGGATATAAAGTTGTTATCGTCATGCCTGAAACGATGAGTGTGGAACGACGCAAGATTATCCAAGCCTATGGTGCTGAACTCGTCCTTACTCCTGGTAGCGAAGGAATGAAAGGGGCTATTGCCAAAGCTCAGGAAATCGCCGCTGAACGAGACGGCTTCCTTCCACTCCAATTTAATAATCCAGCTAATCCAGAAGTACACGAAAGAACAACAGGAGCTGAAATACTGGCTGCTTTCGGTTCTGATGGACTAGATGCTTTTGTAGGTGGTGTTGGCACCGGTGGAACGATCTCAGGTGTTTCTCACGCTCTTAAAGCAGCAAATTCAAACATTCAAGTTTATGCAGTTGAGGCAGACGAGTCAGCTATCTTGTCTGGTGAAAAACCAGGACCTCACAAAATTCAAGGCATCTCAGCTGGATTTATTCCTGAAACACTTGATACAAAAGCCTATGATGGAATCGTTCGCGTAACGTCAGATGATGCTCTAGCGCTTGGCCGTGAAATTGGTGGAAAAGAAGGCTTCCTGGTTGGGATTTCTTCAGCTGCAGCAATTTACGGGGCAATTGAGGTTGCCAAGAAATTAGGTACAGGTAAGAAAGTCCTTGCTTTAGCACCAGATAACGGCGAACGTTATTTGTCTACAGCACTCTATGAATTTGAAGTGTAGCCTCCTAAATGCACTTAGCCCTTATTAAAGGGCTTTTTGTTTACT
>NZ_AJQY01000240.1:0-718 GCF_000296875.1 Streptococcus sp. GMD1S
CTCCTGCCACAACATCCAATTTAGATCAGCAAATGAAACAAGTCGCAGATATAGAAAAGACCAAGGTTGAACCAGTCAAAGAAGAAGGCCGTGTAGAAGCTGAAAAACAAGAAACACCTGTTGCCGATACCAACAGTGCTGACTTGCTCCCTGAAGACATTCAGGACCGTGCCTATCCCGACACACCTGTCAAAGAACTCGATACGACTACTATCGTTGACCAAAAAGCTAGTCCAAAAGTAGAAACTAAGAGCATTCTAAAGGACAAGGAAGAAGCTCCAAAAGAAGCTGAGAACGGAAATCGTGCCATCATTAACGGTGGACAAGACCTCAAACACATCAACTACGAGGGACAACCTGCTACTGCTGCTACTATGGTTTACAGCACTTACAACGCAGGGGAACAACGCTACCTCGTTTCAGGCTCAGGTATCTTTGTAGCACCTAACCTGATCCTTACCGTTGCTCATAACTTCCTAGAAGCCAATAAAGAAACTAGCGAAGGTCACATTCGTGGTGGAAAATCTGCCCAGTTTTACTATAACGTTGGTTCAAACAGCGAAAAGAAAAACTCACTGCCATCTTCTGGGACTACGGTTTTATTCAGAGAAAAAGACATACATTTCTGGAACAAGAAAGAGTTTGGAAAAGGCTATAAGAATGACCTTGCTCTTGTAGAAGCTCCTATTCCTCTTCCGATTGCTAGTCCAAACAAAGC
>NZ_AJQY01000241.1:0-704 GCF_000296875.1 Streptococcus sp. GMD1S
AAAGAAAAAGCAGATTATATTACAAAAACAGTAGAAGAAGATGGCATTTTTGATGCCTTAGAAGGATTTGGTATGGTAGAAAAAGAATTGCATTTCCCACAAGTAGACATTGAAACAGTAGAAGGTCCGTTGGCGACTATTAAGACAAATCACGGAGACTTGCGTATCAAGCTCTTCCCTGAACAGGCTCCCAAAACAGTAGCCAACTTTGTTGCTCTTTCAAAAGATGGCTACTATGATGGTGTTATTTTCCATCGTATTATCAAGGACTTTATGATTCAAGGTGGAGACCCCACTGGTACTGGTATGGGTGGTGAGTCCATTTATGGACAAACTTTTGAAGATGAATTTTCAGAAGAACTCTATAATGTTCGTGGCGCTCTTTCTATGGCCAATGCGGGTCCAAATACCAATGGAAGTCAGTTCTTTATCGTGCAAAACCAACACTTACCGTACTCTAAGAAAGAGATTGCGCGTGGTGGTTGGCCTGAACCAATCGCTGAGATCTATGCAGAACAAGGTGGAACTCCTCACCTTGATCGTCGCCATACTGTTTTTGGGCAATTGGTAGATGCAGAATCATTTGCGGTCTTGGATGCCATTGCGGCTGTTGAGACTGGTGCAATGGACAAGCCAGTTGAAGATGTGGTAATTGAAACGATTGAAATTGAGGACTAGAATGAAAATTGGTGATAAGCTAACTG
>NZ_AJQY01000242.1:0-702 GCF_000296875.1 Streptococcus sp. GMD1S
AACAAGGGTAAAATACAAGGAGAAAAGAAGGAAAGAATTCCAGCAAGAAAAACACTAATAAAAAAGATTACATTGTCCATTGCCTTCCTCCATTCTTTGATTTGATAGGTCTATTATATCCCCAAAACTCCAGAAAAAACAGGGACAATGATAGGGAAAAATAGGAATTTAATCAGCTTATTTAGAAATCTGGCACAAAAAAAGCCAGACAAGGTCTGACTTTGGTAGAAACAGAAAAGAGAATCACCTGTCCTCCCTACTTATCTGGTAATAAATAAGGTCCGCAACGTAGTCTTTTCTCTCCACACCATTGGCAATGGTTTTTAGATAAGACATTCCCGCTTTTTCCATAACACGGCCTGAAGCTAGATTGAGACTAGCGTAACGAGCTCTGACTTTTTGAAAGCCTGCTTGAGTAAAACAAAAATCTAACACAGCTTTCAAGGCCTCTGTCATCATACCTCGGCCCCAAAAGTTTTTTCCTAAAACATACCCAATTTCACAACTTAAATCTTCCTCGTGCATTTCAATGATGCTGATATCTCCTATCACATGCTCTGGGTTCTCTTTGAGACAAATGGCCCATTTGTAATAGTTGGGATTAGTATAGGATGCAACCCAATTTCGAATCGAGTTCCGAGTCGCTTCAACATCAGGATGAGGATCCCAGGTGACATAGGTCAGATTCTCAGCAGACGAAGC
>NZ_AJQY01000243.1:0-700 GCF_000296875.1 Streptococcus sp. GMD1S
GCAAACTGTTTTTGCAATTCAGGATCAATATCATTGATAAAATTTGATAGCTTGCAATTTTTAAAGCGTTTGTGTTGAGAGAGTTGATCCAACAACTGGAGGCGGTTCTTATTGGTCAGCATCGTCGTTTCTCTAGGGATTTGAGGTGCTAGATCTATGAGAGGCTTTGGTTCTTGGGCGACTACATCATCAAAAGGAAGATAGGTTAATTCAGTCAAGGCAAGAACATCTAACACGTTCACGGGGAGGTCATAAAAGGAATCGTATGCTACATCATTCAAGTAGTCAAAAATATTAGCCATAAAAGCTCCTTTCTCTATGTTTATCCTACCACATTTACATAGAATTAGCTAGTAGGCTTGTTTGAATGACCTAGTAGGGTTTAATTGAAATACATAGAAGATAGATTGCTCCTATTTCAAACCTCTAAACGAGCTTACTTGTATGTTTTTGCTATCAATCCCATTTTCCTTTAAAAACTTCTTCATCTCATTTACATCATCAGGCTGACCTGTGATGAGATAGCTGGCTTGATTGCCGTATTCATCAATAGCATGTTTTAAAAATGCTTGACTTTGAGAAAGTTCATCGCTAGTTTTATAAGTAAAATTCGATGTTTTTTGAGCCAGTTCCTTCATCTCATTATCGAAAATAGTAACTCCTTTGTCAAAATGGTTGAGAATAATCGGACATTTACCAG
>NZ_AJQY01000244.1:0-699 GCF_000296875.1 Streptococcus sp. GMD1S
AATAGAGAGGAAAAAGAAATGAAAAAATGGCAAACATGTCTCCTTGGAGTAGGCTCAATCTGTTGTTTGGCAGCCTGTTCGGCTAAAAACATGTCAGACGAGTCTACTATGAAGGAGCAATCCAAAACAGAACAAGTTAGTTCACAAACTGCGACTAAAGGTCAGGAAGTCGCTGATTTTGAATTGACAGGTGTAGATGGCAAGACCTATCGTTTATCTGATTACAAGGGCAAGAAAGTTTATCTCAAATTCTGGGCTTCTTGGTGTTCCATCTGTCTAGCCAGCCTTCCAGATACGGACGAAATCGCTAAGGATGCTGGTGATGACTATGTAGTTTTGACAGTGGTCTCTCCTGGTCATAAGGGGGAGCAATCTGAAGCGGACTTTAAGAATTGGTACAAGGGCTTGGATTATAAAAATTTTCCAGTTCTAATTGATCCATCAGGCAAACTTTTGGAAAGTTATGGTGTCCGTTCCTACCCGACTCAAGCCTTTATAGACAAGGAAGGCAAGCTGGTCAAAACACAACCAGGTTTTATGGATAAGGATATGATTTTAAAAGAATTGAAAGAAATGGGGTAGAGAAAGGCTATGAATGATAAAGTAAAACTTTTTGTCTTGGCAGGGGTTATTCTCCTAGCCATAACCGGTTTCTATTTTCTATTGATGCGAAATGCAGGGCAGACAGATAGCTCGCAA
>NZ_AJQY01000245.1:0-697 GCF_000296875.1 Streptococcus sp. GMD1S
TATCAAGCGATTTTAGCTAGCCCATTAGGATTGCAAGACGCGTTTGAAGTTGCGAAAGAAAGAAGTGGTAGCTATACCGTTCCACCAGAAATTGATGGTTGGAAAGGCAATACCGAGTCACTACGAATCGACTACGTCTTTACGACCAAAGAGTTAGAAGTAGAGAGTTTACAAGTAGTTTTTGATGGACAAAATAGTCCACAAGTCAGTGATCACTATGGTTTGAATGCTGTATTGACCTGGAAATAATGAAAGAGGTTGGAATCAGAGGTTCCAACCTTTTAATCTATTCGAATCTTTACTACAGGACTGAGACTCAAATGGGACTACTGCAATAGGATAAAATATGGTATAATTGAAAGGATAGAATCGAGGATAGTATGTCATTTAAGAAATTTCAATTTAAAAATTATATAGTAGAAGCCTTGGAGGAGTTAAAGTTTACGACTCCAACAGAGGTACAAGAAAAATTAATTCCTATTGTACTGGCAGGTCGTGATTTGGTGGGCGAGTCAAAAACTGGTTCAGGAAAGACTCATACTTTCTTGTTACCCATTTTCCAGCAATTAGATGAAACTAGCGATAGTGTGCAAGCAGTCATTACTGCTCCAAGTCGTGAGTTGGCTACTCAAATCTACCAAGCAGCTCGTCAGATTGCAGCTCACTCAGATGTCGAAGTTCGTGTGGTTAATTATGT
>NZ_AJQY01000246.1:0-687 GCF_000296875.1 Streptococcus sp. GMD1S
ATACTAGATTTTCTAGTATCTTGTCCTCATTGAAAATCAAAAAACTGGAAAGCTAATCATCTGCCCCTCTTGGGTTAGGCAGCTCCAAGCTAGTTTGACGACCTTTTCAACGAGGATAATAGAGTTTTGACAGTGACTTTGGGCTCTACTAGATAAAGTAGAGCTTTTTGTTATGCACTATGGACATTCTAGAAAGGGCAACAATATGATAAAAATCAATCATCTGACCATCACACAAAACAAAGATCTACGAGATCTTGTATCTGACCTAACCATGACTATCCAAGACGGAGAAAAGGTTGCTATTATTGGTGAAGAGGGAAATGGCAAATCGACTTTACTACGAGCTTTAATGGGGGAAGCTTTGCCTGATTTTACTATCAAGGGCGACATTCAGTCTGACCTTCAATCACTGGCCTACATTCCTCAAAAACTAGCTGAGGACCTGAAAAAGAAAACTCTACATGACTACTTCTTTTTGGATTCTGCTGATTTAGACTACAGTATTCTTTATCGTTTGGCGGAGGAATTGCACTTTGATAGCGACCGTTTTGCTAGCGACCAAGAAATTGGCAGTCTATCAGGGGGCGAAGCTTTGAAAATTCAGCTCATCCATGAGTTGGCAAAACCCTTTGAGATTCTATTTTTAGATGAACCTTCAAATGACCTAGACCTTGAGACGGTTGA
>NZ_AJQY01000247.1:0-685 GCF_000296875.1 Streptococcus sp. GMD1S
CGAGTACACTAGCACCCAATACAGCTGCACTTGCTAAACTTGTTAAAATAACTTTCTTCTTGTCCATTAGACAATGCCCCTCTTATAGTTTTTTAATATTATTATATTATACTACTTAATGAACGTCAACTAATTCGATATCCATTTTAAAATTTTATGAACAAGAAGAAAGCTTGGATGATGTTTAAGAAACACTTCCTATTCTTACCCCATTTCTGTCTAGTCTGTAGCCATCAATAATCGTATTAACAGCTAAGGCTCCCGAAGCATCGACATAGTAATGTTTCCCCGAGACTTGGAACCATTGACTAGCTTTCATCCGGCCAGATTCCTCTAAGTAATACCAAGTTCCCTTGTCTTTAAGCCAGCCCGTCTGCATCTCACCCGAAGCCTTTAGATAATACCAGTGAGAGCCATCCTTAATCCAGCCAGTTGACATGGCCCCATTTTCTTTTAAATGATACCAATTGCTGTTAACTTTTTTCCATCCTGTTGCTAGCTTACCATTCTCTTGGTAATACCAACTCCCTCCTTCTTTTTTCCACCCATTCTCTGTATTGCTTAACTTTTCATACTTCACATATCTTCTAGAACCGCTATAAGACAAATAACCGAGCCACTTATAACCGTCCTTTTCAAGAACTTGATCATAACTCACACTCTCACCAGCATAATAGTAGTCAAT
>NZ_AJQY01000248.1:0-684 GCF_000296875.1 Streptococcus sp. GMD1S
GGGTTCTGTTTAACGTCTGTGTCTCCTGCTTATAAATAAAAACTAAAATTTATATTTTTGTGGTATAATATATATTAACAAGTACTTGTTTTCGTTCCGTTTTAGAGGACTATAGGCTGTTAATCATTTTAGAATTTTTTGCATAGATTTTCTAAAAATTATAAAAATCCATGGATAATAACGGATGAAGTCTCGTAAGCTTGGCTGAATAGAAATCAAAAAGGAGAAAATTATGAATAAGAAAGAATGGGTAAAACAATTTGAGGAGGTCAATGGCCGCAAGCCGACTGCATCAGAATTAGCAGAGGCGCAGTCAACTAAAAAGTTTGCGAGAGGAACTAGAAACATTAAAATCTATATTGGGTTAGTCCTCGGTATTTTGGTTGCTATAATCCTAGTAAGTGTTTTCTCGCATTCTTTGATTGGAAAGAAAGAGTCAAATCAAGCATCGTCTGCTGTTTCAACTACAGAGTCAACAAGTCAATCGTCTACAAGCCAAGGAAAAACAGATGAGGCTGATAAGGATAAACAAGAGGAAATTCAGAAACTCAAGGATCAACTGACTGCTTTAGATACCAAAATTACTGAAGCAGAAGCACTTGTTAGCAAGTTAAAGAAAGAAACTACCGTTCCAAAACTAGATATTGAAGCAATCAAGAACAATGATTTGTCTAGTTTAGAAGG
>NZ_AJQY01000249.1:0-681 GCF_000296875.1 Streptococcus sp. GMD1S
AGAACGATTGTCTACTCTGTCCCAACTGAAGACAAGAAAGTAAGAATCGTTATCGATGAAAAATAAAGAAAGCGGGACAGATGTCTCGCTTTTTTGTGGAGGAGAAGATGAAGGATTTAACCTTTAGACAATTACAAGCTTACTTACTCGAACATTACCAACAGTCTCGAACTGAGGAAGGCCTCTTTATCAAACTAGTGGAGGAAGTCGGAGAAGTAGCTGAGGTCTTGAATGGGCGCTCTGGTCGAAAAGAGGGCGTTCAGGACTCAAACGAGGAACTAGCCAAAGAACTGGCAGATATCATTCACTATACGGTTGCAATTGCGGCCATCAACGATATTGACCTAACCAAAACCATCTTTGACAAAGATAAGAAGTCTGCCATTAAGTATCAGCATGAAAGAGATTTGGAAGGATTTTTGAAGGGAGATTTGAGAAATATTGAACACTGATTATTTTTTAAAAATAGACTGGGCGATGTATATTGATTGGTTATTACGAATTATACAGATTTCGACTTTTATAGGTGTAATTTTAAAAATTAGTTTCCAGAATAAGGCCTATATTAATAATATCGAAATTCAGGCAATTAAACCAATCGAATTTGATTCCTTACTTACATACGAGATTTCATCATGTTTATGAGTTTAAACATAATAAAAATGATAAACATTATAACCA
>NZ_AJQY01000250.1:0-680 GCF_000296875.1 Streptococcus sp. GMD1S
TCTTCTTCCATATCGGATTCATCATAAATCGGGAATTCTGGAGTCTTGTCTAACAATTCAGCTGTCGCGTCCAAAAGAGTCGCCAACCCTTGCTTGGTCAATCCAGAAATTGGGAAGATGGCTGGAAGTTCCTCAAACTCGTCGTAGTTTGCTGCTAACTTTTCCTTGAAAGTTTTCAGATTTTCCTGACTTTCAGGCATATCCATCTTGTTGGCCACAATGATCTGTGGACGTTCCATGAGACGAAGGTTATAGGATTCCAATTCCTTATTGATAGCAAGGTAGTCCTCATAAGGATCACGTCCTTCGCTAGCTGACATATCGATGACATGGAGGATAACTCGAGTGCGTTCGATATGACGAAGAAACTGGGTTCCAAGACCAACACCTTGACTAGCACCTTCAATCAAACCTGGAAGATCTGCTACTGCAAAAGATTCACCTGACTGCGTACGAACCATACCTAAATTAGGGACAATCGTCGTAAAGTGGTAAGCACCGATCTTAGGTTTAGCTGAAGTGATGACACTAAGCAAAGTTGACTTTCCGACAGATGGGAAACCGACCAAGCCGACATCCGCTAGGATCTTCAATTCCAGTTGCAACTCACGTTCTTGACCTGGCTCTCCATTCTCAGAGATTTCAGGTGCAGGATTTTTGGGAGTGGCAAAACGGATATT
>NZ_AJQY01000251.1:0-680 GCF_000296875.1 Streptococcus sp. GMD1S
GAAATTGACTTTATGCACCGCAAATGGCCAGATGTTCAGAAGTACTTGGTTTATTTCCAAAACTTTACCAACACCCATGAAAAGGTGGAAGTGATTCGGGAACGTTATGAGCAGGCTATCAACGAGCCAGGTGTAGTAGGGATCAATATCGGAACACGTCCGGATTGCTTACCTGATGAAACAATCGAATATTTGGCTGAGTTATCGGAACGCATGCATTTGACGGTTGAATTGGGATTACAGACAACCTTTGAAGCAACCTCTGACCTGATTAACCGTGCCCATTCTTATGAATTGTATGTTGAAACAGTAAAACGCTTGAGAAAGTATCCCAAGATTGAGATTGTTTCCCATTTGATCAATGGTTTGCCCGGTGAGACTCATGAGATGATGATTGAAAATGTCCGTCGCTGTGTCACGGACAATGATATTCAAGGAATTAAACTGCACTTGCTTCACCTGATGACTAATACACGGATGCAGCGAGATTACCACGAAGGACGCTTGCAACTGATGAGTCAGGACGAGTATGTCAAGGTCATTTGTGACCAACTAGAAATCATTCCTAAGCATATCGTCATCCATCGAATTACAGGAGATGCACCTAGAGATATGCTGATTGGTCCTATGTGGAGCCTCAATAAATGGGAAGTGCTAAATGCTATTGAAACTGAGATGCG
>NZ_AJQY01000252.1:0-674 GCF_000296875.1 Streptococcus sp. GMD1S
TTTGATGAAGCAAATGAGATGAGTTTGGAAGAAATTCAAACGATTGATGCTATTGACGATCCCATCTGGGAAGAATTGGATAAGAAGCGTGAGGAGTACATCCAAATCCATGGTGAACGTGTGTTTGACGACGAGGAAGACGAGTGAGACTATATATCAAAAGTGACTTTAAGAAAAAAATAACATTTACCACTAGAGAGCTTGTTTGGAAAATGTGGTTTAAAGAAAGAAATGGTCAAAAAATAAGTTTCTCAAATGTCGGGGATGATGAGATGTTGCAAAATGACTTCTATTTATCTTTGAGGTTAGATAAGTGGGGAGCAAGTGGCTCTCGTTGGAAAGATGCCAAGGTTAAAGGTGGCAGTGCAATAAATTCCCAAAAATATGAAAATATTGATTTGGATTATGAGGGAAGTTATGAAAGCGACGGTAGAGAAAAGGGAAAATATCTAAGAATCGCTTCTAATTATTTGGATGTTTTAACAGTTGATAAACGTGCTATGTATATTATGGCGCTTGAAATTGCGATTGCTATTGATGGACAAATTAGTGAAGATGATAAGAAAACATGGCTAACAATCGAGGAATTCAAGGAAAAGTACCAAGATATCTTATCTCTAACCTTTGATGAAGCAAATGAGATGAGTTTGGAAGAAATTCAAACGATTGATGCT
>NZ_AJQY01000253.1:0-672 GCF_000296875.1 Streptococcus sp. GMD1S
CCAAACGACCGTCGTAATGCCAAGGCGGTAAACTTTGGAGTGGTTTACGGGATTTCAGATTTTGGTTTGGCAAACAATCTTGGTATTAGTCGTAAGAAGGCCAAAGCCTACATTGACACTTACTTTGAACGTTTTCCTGGAATCAAAAACTATATGGAAGAAGTGGTACGTGAAGCGCGTGATAAGGGCTATGTAGAGACCCTCTTCAAGCGTCGTCGTGAGTTACCAGATATCAATTCGCGCAACTTTAACATTCGTGGTTTTGCAGAGCGAACTGCTATTAACTCTCCTATCCAGGGTTCGGCGGCGGATATTCTCAAGATTGCTATGATTCAGCTAGACAAAGCTCTAGTTGAGGGTGGTTATCAGACCAAGATGCTCTTGCAAGTGCATGATGAAATCGTCCTTGAGGTTCCAAAATCAGAACTAGCAGCCGTTAAAACTCTAGTGAAACAAACCATGGAAGAAGCCATCCAGCTTAGTGTCCCACTCATTGCTGATGAGAATGAAGGAGCAACTTGGTACGAAGCTAAATAAGAAAGTTATGAAAGAGTTTGAAGCATTTGTCTTCAAACTCTTTTTCATAGTTTTCTGTAAGCAGTTTCCTTGACTTTTCCTTGTATTTGCGTTACTATATTTCCATATAAGATATGGGAGTCTGTGTACAGTCTG
>NZ_AJQY01000254.1:0-666 GCF_000296875.1 Streptococcus sp. GMD1S
ATAAAACAATCGACCTTGTCCGCATTTGTAAACTGATACTCATAGTAGTTGTTCCAAAGGAGATAGTCTTCGTTACTAGCATTTTCACTATAGTGCTCTGCGTGGACGACAACTGCTAGATGGGCCTTCTGTGCTTCTTCAAAAACAGCCTGACCAATCCCTGTTTCCCTGTCCAAGATGACCAGATCAGACTTGCTCAAGTTCAAACTTTGCATAAAATAGCGCATAAGGGCTGGCTTTCCGTACAGAATCCGGTCCTTAAATCGATAGACCTCTTCCTGGCCTTCAGTCAGCAAGATATCGTAAGCGGTGCTGCCATCTTCATTGAAAAAGCTTCGTTGATAGAGTCTAGCCACTTGGTCTTTGGGCGCGAAATATTCTGTACAGTAGCGTGTGTAGGAGAAATAATCCTTGCGAATCAAGTTCCCCCCAAATACATACTCTGCATGTTGTACTAGATTCTTAGCCGAGTCTACCAAGTAGCAGGTCACAAACTTGTCCTCGTCAGAAAAGTAGACACGCAAAATCTTGCCATCCTGCTCCCTATGACTCTCAAGGCCACCGAAAGAGGCTAAGACCTCATCAACTGTAACACTGGTCGGTGCTAGCTTGATATCTGTAAAATGATTGTAAAGCCAGATTACCTGATCATCCGCAAAGCCGATA
>NZ_AJQY01000255.1:0-662 GCF_000296875.1 Streptococcus sp. GMD1S
TCTAGTGCGATTCGCTCTTTGAGCGGTGGCAACCATGGCTGTGGTACTGGAGGAATCTCTTGTTCTTCACACAAGAGCTGGATATGGTGCACTATCGCATCCAACTCTGTCGGAACTTCCTTGATCTCATCCACATCTTCTAAGCCCGATAGGTCTTCATTCAAGATCTCATATTGGCCCAATTCATTGATAAGGTAGATGGTGTGGTCCTCAATCCCCATATCGTCCTTGTCCGGCTGGTAATCTGCCCCTGACCAGGCTGACTGGAAGAGCTCATAGACTTCGTTATTCCCGACCTGTAGATAGGCACGTCCTGTCTGGGTAATCTCGGCCGCGTCCGGTGTATGAAGCATTTCATTGGAGTCCGAACGGTCTGCCACCTTAAGGGCGATCTTGAAGCGTGAGTTAGACCAGATCTGGTCATCCACCACACCAGATGGTTTCTGAGTAGCTAGGATCAAGTGGACCCCGAGGGAACGTCCGACACGCGCGATGGATACCAGCTCCTTGATAAAGTCTGGCTGGTTGACCTTGAGCTCTGCGAACTCATCTGAGATGAGAAAGAGGTGAGGGAGCGGTTCTGTCGCTTCTCCGTTTTTAAATTTCTTCTGGTATTGATTGATATGGTTGACTTCGAACTCTCCAAAGAGTCGTTCACGACG
>NZ_AJQY01000256.1:0-653 GCF_000296875.1 Streptococcus sp. GMD1S
TTGGATGAAGTCATCAATATCGTCTTGCTTCTAACCTTTAACAAGGTTGATTCGGCCAATGTCAATGAGAAATATGCCATGAAGGTCGCCAATGACTATGCTTATCAAAAAATTCGGACAGCAGAAGAGGCTGTGCTTCGGATTCGAGAGCGTCAGCAAAAAGGCCAGGAAGACCAGAAATCGAAAACTAGCTCGACTAAGAGCAATGTTCCCAAGTGGAGTAATCCCGAATACAAGAATCAAACCAGTGAGGAAACTCGTCTGGAATTAGAACGCAAAAAACAAGAAATGTTAGCCCGATTAGAAGGAGGAGGAGACTAGATGGAAAGTGTTGGTGATGTAATCAAACGTCAGACAAGTCGTTTTCAGTATCAGGACTTGGTCCAGCAGATCATGAAGGACCCCGATGTAGCGGCTTTTATCCAGAAAGAATCCCTCAGCCCAGAGGAGTTGAATCGTAGCGTCTCCAAGTTCAACCAATATATCACAGAACGGGATAAGTTTCTTCGTGGGGATGCGGACTATATAGCGCGTGGCTACAAGCCTATCTTGGTTATGAATCACGGATATGCGGATGTGTCTTATGAAGAAACACCAGAACTAATCGCGGCTGAAAAAGAGGCGGCAATCAAGAATCGTCTCAAGTTGATCAA
>NZ_AJQY01000257.1:0-650 GCF_000296875.1 Streptococcus sp. GMD1S
TTGTCAGTCTGTGTGACCACTCAGGTTGGCTGTAATATTGGTTGTACCTTCTGTGCATCAGGCTTGATCAAGAAGCAACGTGACCTCAATAACGGGGAAATCGTAGCGCAGATCATGCTAGTTCAGAAATACTTTGATGAACGTGGCCAGGATGAACGTGTCAGCCATATCGTTGTTATGGGAATTGGTGAACCATTTGATAACTACAACAATGTATTAAATTTTGTTCGTACCATCAATGATGACAAGGGGATGGCTATCGGTGCTCGTCACATCACAGTTTCAACTTCAGGTTTGGCTCATAAAATTCGTGATTTTGCTAATGAAGGAGTACAGGTCAATCTCGCTGTTTCCCTTCACGCTCCCAATAATGAATTGCGTTCAAGCATCATGAAAATTAACCGTGCCTTTCCGATTGAAAAGCTCTTTGCAGCCATTGAGTACTATATCGAAACAACCAATCGCCGTGTGACCTTTGAATACATCATGCTCAATGAAGTCAACGACGGTGTTGAACAAGCCTTGGAGTTGGCTGAATTGCTCAAGAACATCAAGAAATTGTCTTATGTAAACTTGATTCCCTATAACCCTGTCAGTGAACATGACCAATATAGCCGTAGTCCTAAAGAGCGCGTGATGGCCTTCTACGA
>NZ_AJQY01000258.1:0-647 GCF_000296875.1 Streptococcus sp. GMD1S
ATGATATTCTTTTGAGGGTGAGTTTCTGCTTCTTCTGGAGTCAATTGCCCAGCCTTGAGCAATTCATTGACCAAAGAATGGTCACTTGTCAACTGGTGGTATTCTTCTCCACGAATCAAACCGATACGAGAATCTCCAATGTGAGCATAGATGGCTTGGTTGTCAATAAACGCAACAGCTTCTAGCGTTGTTCCCATACCTCTGTAGGCTTCGTCCTGACCTAGTTGATGAATTTTTTGATTTTCAATCTCCAGGTAGTGGGCAAACCACTCACGAACTTCATTGACTGAGTCAATTTGGGTATCCACCCAAGCCACACCAAGGTCTGTTACGGCCATCTCACTAGCGATATTTCCTGCACGGTGTCCTCCCATCCCGTCAGCCAAGATGATCATAGTGCGTCCTGCTCGGTTGACAAAGTGATTGACATAGTCCTGATTATTTGTCCGTTTCTGACCAACATCTGTTAATAATGCTATTTCCATTGTGTCAGTTCCTTCCTATTCTGATATCTTGCGAAATTGGCTGATAAAGAATCCATCACTTCCATACAATTCAGGAGTAATCAGGATGCAGCCATCTTTCAGGATATCTTTACATTCGTGTTCTAGTTTAACCTGCTCGAACTCGGGATGACTTTCTAAAAA
>NZ_AJQY01000259.1:0-647 GCF_000296875.1 Streptococcus sp. GMD1S
TATGGCAAGGTGACCAAAAAAATAAAAAAGTTCTGTGCAACTTGCACAAAACTTTAAAGAATATCTGGTAAAATCAACTGATAACACAAGGTAAGATCCGTTAACTCCTTCAACTGAAGTCCTGTCAATTCTTCCCATTTGTCAATCTTGTATTGGAGAGAATTGCGATGTAGATAGAGTTGCTGGGCTGTTTTAGTTAGGACAGCACTATTTTCCCAGAGAGAAAGGATAATTTCCTGAATCTGATCCTGATCCAAAATCATCTGGTGCAGACATTCTTTAATGACTCTCAGGTCCACAATCCTTTCTCCCATACTCCAAAGATAGAGTTGTGAAAAGGTGTGTACACCTTGATGACCTTGACGCCACCATGTCTTAAACAAATCCCGCTCCGCTTTGATTAAGTCTGATAGGGCTTGATAGCCTATCTGAGACCACACCTGCCCCAACATGATAGACAGACGAAGGCCAAAGTCATACTCAACCGCTTCAATCGTATCAGATAAGATTGAGCGGACAGAGGTATACTTATCTTGTTGAAGAACAAATACATAATCCTGAGCCCCGACCTGCAATACTGTCTGGCAGTTGGGAAAGAGGGTCTGCATCATATCCAGCCAAGAGGCTAGATTTTCCTGTTGGTAATA
>NZ_AJQY01000260.1:0-647 GCF_000296875.1 Streptococcus sp. GMD1S
TTTACCGCCTTGGCATTACGACGGTCGTTTGGAGTCACATCTTCAGGACGTTCAATGCCAAAGACCCGCATGGCCGTTGAAGTATGGATGTCAGCTCCTTCTTGGAAAGCCTTAATTAAGTGCTCATCTTTAGAAATATGAGCCAAAACGCGCAATTCAATCTGTGAATAGTCCGAGCTGAGCAACACACTATCCTCCCACTCAGGGACAAAAGCTTTACGAATGAGACGGCCTTGTTCCAAACGCACAGGAATATTTTGCAAGTTTGGATCCACACTAGACAGACGCCCAGTCTGAGTCAAATCCTGCACATAGCGCGTGTGGATCTTGCCATCATCCAAAATCCAGTCTTGCAAACCAATCACATAAGTGGATTGAATCTTAGCAATCTGACGGTAGTCGAGGATTTTTTTAACAATCGGAGCAATAGGAGCTAGACGCTCTAGCACATCCACGGCCGTCGAGTAACCTGTCTTGGTTTTCTTAGTGTACTCTAGAGGAAGACCGAGTTTTTCAAAGAGAAGCACACCCAACTGCTTAGGAGAATTGATATTAAACTCTTCACCAGCTAGCTCATAAATCTCTTGGGTAAGTTGCTCAATGACGACCTCATTTTCAGCCTGCATCTCAAGTAGGGTTTCTTTTTT
>NZ_AJQY01000261.1:0-643 GCF_000296875.1 Streptococcus sp. GMD1S
AAACACCGTTTGATTGAAGTCTTTCTAGTTCACCATCTAGACTATACTAGCGATCAAATCCACGAAGAAGCTGAGGTCCTAGAACACACAGTCTCTGACCTATTTGTAAAGAGACTGGATAAACTGCTTGGTTTCCCTCAAACTTGCCCCCACGGTGGAACCATACCAGCCGAGGGAGAACTCTTGGTTGAAATCAATAACCTTCCACTAGCAGCTGTCCAGGAAGCTGGAACCTATCTCCTGACTCGCGTTCATGATAGTTTTGAACTACTCAAATATCTAGAAAAGCACGCAATTCATATCGGTGACCAACTCCAAGTCAAGCAGTTTGATGGCTTTTCCAATAGCTTTACTCTGGTCAACAAAGGTGAAGATCTCCAAGTTAGCATCGATATCGCCAAACAACTCTATGTCGAAAAAATCAACTAACCCCTTATTCCTGAAAGAAGTTCCTTTCAGGGATTTTTTATCATTTTAGTTGTAAGTCCCATTCATTTGGTGTAGAATGAAGCTAGATAAAAGAGGGAGGTTTTCCTATGAAAAAGCTCTTTAGAATCCATTTTGCAGCCATTGCAGTCAGCGATTTACTACTGTTGGTAACTTTCAGACCCCGATACGAACTTTCTTTGGAGAGAGGCCTGAT
>NZ_AJQY01000262.1:0-640 GCF_000296875.1 Streptococcus sp. GMD1S
AGTCGCTAGAAAGATTGTCAAAATCATAGGAAAAAACAAACGGGAACTCAATCTCCCAGTTTTGTTGAATCTAGCCCATAAGTTTTATACCCTCTTTCCCAAGCTAGCTGATAAGTTGGCAGGGGGGATCTTTAATTATAAGTAAAAGGAGTTCCTTACAAAAGGAACTTTTTTTATAATATTGAACTGAGTGTCAAAAATTTGTTTGTTTTTGTTCTAAATCTACATTCACTTTTTTCGAATCTTCTACAAATTTTAGAAAAAACAATCAAAAATATGATTTTTGTGTTTAGGGTATTGAAATTTCCTATATTATTTTATAAAATAAGGGTAAAAGGCTATGAAAAAGTAATACGCTTACAAATAAATGGAAGCGGTTACTAAAGGAGGATTTTATGGAAAAAGGCCATTGGAATCGTAAAAGAGTCTACAGCATTCGTAAGTTTGCCGTAGGCGCTTGCTCTGTCATGATTGGAACCTGTGCGGTTCTATTTGGAGGAAGTGTCATTGGAGAATCACCAGTTTTCGCGGATGAAACTCCAATTACTCACACTGTTGAACAAGCAAAAGAGGAAAGTCCGGCAGTGGAGGAAAAAGAAAATCAAGCTGTAGCAGAGCACAAGGATGCTGCAAGTGTCGA
>NZ_AJQY01000263.1:0-640 GCF_000296875.1 Streptococcus sp. GMD1S
CAGCGGTTTCTGGGCGCAAGTAGATATAAATATCCTCTTCAATCAAGGGATGGTAGACTTGCAACTCCTCCAAATCCCAATCTTGAATATTTTTACCATGCTTGATAGAGTCTAGAACCAATTTCCCTACTATTTCATGCGCTTCTCTAAAGGGAAGACCTTTTTCAGCCAAATAATCTGCCAGTTCGGTCGCATTCGAAAAATCATTCTCTGTAGATTGCTGCATTTTGGCCTTATTAACCTGCATGCTCGATAGCATACCTGCCAGCACATCCAGAGAATTTAAAATCGTTTCTACTGTATCAAACATGACTTCCTTGTCCTCTTGCAAATCCTTATTATAGGCCAGAGGCAAAGACTTCATGACGGTCAATAGTCCAAGCAAGTGCCCGTAAACCCGTCCTGTCTTCCCTCGAATCAATTCCGCCATATCAGGATTTTTCTTCTGGGGCATGATAGACGAACCCGTTGAAAAGCTATCAGACAAGCTAATGTACTGATACTCAAAACTGCACCAATTGATGATTTCCTCACAAAAACGGCTCATATGCATCATCAAAATGCTGGCATTTGACAGAAATTCTAAGATAAAATCACGGTCACTCACTGCGTCCAAGGAATTGGTATAGGGTTGTTGGAA
>NZ_AJQY01000264.1:0-632 GCF_000296875.1 Streptococcus sp. GMD1S
TTTGTAAAATCAGTCCTCAGGCCGATGAAAAGGAAGATGAACTTGTGTTACACTATCAAAATCAAGTTCGATATATGGGCTATTTATTTTCCTTTGGCATCCCTATTGAAGGGGATTTTGTTCAAAAAGTAACGGTTTCACGGGAAACATCTGTACATATTAGATGTCGAAAACCTGGCGATGTTATTATCCTGAATGGTCATCGAAAGAAACTGAGACGCTTATTTATAGATTTAAAAATCCCTATTGAAAAACGAAAAATAACCCCTATTATTGAGCAATTTGGAGAAATTGTCTCAATTTCAGGAATTGCGACCAGTGATTTGAGTAAAAACACGAAAAATGATATAATGAACACTGTGATTTATATAGAAAAAATAGATAGGTAAAAAGATGTTAGAACACGATATTAAAAAAATCCTCGTTTCACATGATGAAATTACAGAAGCAGCTAAAAAGCTAGGTGCGCAACTAACAAAAGAATATGAGGGGAAAAATCCAATTCTTATTGGAATTCTGAAAGGATCGATTCCTTTTATGGCTGAATTGGTCAAACATATTGATACGCATATTGAGATGGACTTCATGATGGTATCTAGTTACCATGGTGGAACAGCAAGTAGTGGTGTCAT
>NZ_AJQY01000265.1:0-632 GCF_000296875.1 Streptococcus sp. GMD1S
GTTTCCTTTGTCAACACCTTCCATGCAAAAGACATTGCTGGCTACCGTCCAGTCAAGGCTAGCCTGGAAGCAACTATCCAGCAAAAAGGGGTGAATGAGGTCGTCTTTGAATACGAGCCAGTCGCTGATACGGCTAATCCAACGACTCCGACTCCACCAGTCACTCATCCAGAAGATAAAGAAACCGAAATTGGCAATCATGGACCACTTCCAAGCAAGGCCCAACTCGATTACCACAAGGAAGAATTGGCAGCTTTCATCCACTACGGAATGAACACCTATACCAATTCTGAATGGGGAAATGGGAAAGAAGACCCTCGATACTTCAATCCAACCAACTTGGATACTGATCAGTGGATTCGCACTCTGAAGGAAACGGGCTTCAAACGAACCATTATGGTTGTTAAACACCACGACGGATTCGTTGCTTATCCTTCTAAGTACACCAACCATACCGTAGCGGCTAGCCCATGGAAAGATGGTAAGGGTGACCTTCTCGAAGAAGTTTCCAAGTCTGCTAGCAAGTACGACATGAACATGGGTGTTTACTTGTCACCATGGGATGCCAACCATCCTAAATACCATGTTGCAACCGAAAAAGAATACAACCAATACTATCTCAACCAGCTGAA
>NZ_AJQY01000266.1:0-628 GCF_000296875.1 Streptococcus sp. GMD1S
CAGGTTTGAAATATGCTGCTGATAAAAAATCCGAAGCCTTGTACCTTGTTCAAGACTCTGTAGCAGGTTTGGATGACTATATCAACGGGAAAACAACTGACTTTTCAACTGTCGGTGTTAAGGCGATTGACGACCAAACAGTTCAGTACACTTTGACACGTCCAGAATCTTATTGGAATTCTAAAACAACTTCAACCATTCTCTTCCCTGTCAATGCAGATTTCTTAAAATCAAAAGGGGATGACTTTGGTAAGGTAGACCCTTCTAGTATTTTGTACAATGGACCTTTCTTGATGAAATCTTTTGTTTCAAAATCTGTTATCGAATTCAAGAAAAATCCCAACTACTGGGATGAAAAAAATGTCTTTGTGGATGGTGTGAAATTGGCCTATTATGATGGTAGTGACCAAGATGCACTAGCACGTAACTTTGTAGAAGGAGTCTATAGCTACGCGCGTCTCTATCCAAATAGCTCAAGCTTTGAAGGCATTAAAGAGAAGAACAAGGATAACATTATCTATAGTATGCAAAATGCAACTTCTTATTACTTGAACTTCAACTTGGACAGAAAATCTTATAACTTCACTTCTAAGTCCTCAGATATCGAAAAGAAATCAACCCAAGAAGC
>NZ_AJQY01000267.1:0-627 GCF_000296875.1 Streptococcus sp. GMD1S
GGAGGAGGCGCATGGATGGCACAGAAAACAAATCTATTTGGAGGAATAACTCTGAGCCCACGGGCTAAGCAGATGGCTTATTTAAAGGAACATGAAGAAGAAATTGTAAAATTTGTAAAGTCTAAAAATTCAAAGATAGAATCTGTTCAGATGGATTGGAATAGTTTAACTGTTGAACAGATAGGGAATGGAACTCCACAGGGGGGAGGTTATAATCTATCAGTGAAGGGTTCTTTTAATCATATAAAGGATTCTGACTTTACAATAGATTTTCGATTAAAAAATAAAAATGATGTGCCTTCAATAGATAGGATTGGTATGTATAATCAGCCTAGAGTGTTAAAAAATGGAGGTTGGGACAAGTATGACGGATAGTAATCTAAAAGATTATGACAATTTTTATGCAAATTTATCTCAGTCGGCTTATAGAGGGAGACCAAATACTTTATCACGCTATAATAATGCTGTAAATTGGACTTTGATAGATTATTCCCAAGATATAGATGATGATGGTGAAATCACTCCCGGAGGTAAACATCTTCCTCATGACGGTAAGGTCTACTTGCAGCCAGATCCTGATTTGCGAGATACTTATAAAGTTACATCGATACCAGTTCCTGATGCGAA
>NZ_AJQY01000268.1:0-625 GCF_000296875.1 Streptococcus sp. GMD1S
TTTTACCGATCCACCACTTGAGCTTCAAAGTAAGCTGGCTTGTCGTCTACATTGGTCATGGTAATCGTGTAGGACTTGTTATTGGTTACATAAAAAAACTTTCTCCCCTTGGTAGTTGACAACAATTCCATTCTTTACCAAATGAATATCTGTTTGATTGTTTGGAAGCTCTTTATCATCTTTCCAACTTATCTAAGATTTTCTGGTATTCTTTATGCAAATCCTTAGCTTTCTTAGAAGAATCATATTTTGCACTCTCAACCTTCACATCCTTCATCTTCTGCACCCAGCTCATGTCCACACCGTCCGCATAGTAGTTGCCATCGCTATCGACAATGATTTTACTTAGTTGCGTAGCTCCTTGAATCACTAAGCTAAGGACTTCTAGACTATCGCTGAAATACTGGGAAACCTCTGAGACAAAGAATTCTAATTTTTCAATCTTGTCATCCAAATCCTGAATACCCGACTCGATTTGAGACTTGGTATTGTAGAGGATGGTCTTCTCAGAGAAGGCTCTCCCCCAAATGAGACTAAAGAGGTCTTTGATTTGATTTAGCCAGTTCTCCCTCGCTTGAATCTGAGCTTCTACGATAGCTAACTGCTCTTCCCTCAATTTTTTCAG
>NZ_AJQY01000269.1:0-614 GCF_000296875.1 Streptococcus sp. GMD1S
CCAGCTTTGATACTAGCTACGATATCTTCCATCTTGAAGCCTTCTTCAGGGATGATAATTTCATCAGCACCAGTTGCGATACCAGCCCAAAGAGCGATATCACCAGCGTTACGTCCCATTACTTCAACAACGAAAGTACGACGGTGACTTGATGATGTATCACGAATCTTATCAATCGCATCCATTGCAGTCGTAACTGCAGTATCAAATCCGATTGTAAAGTCAGTACCTACGATATCGTTATCGATTGTACCTGGAAGTCCAATAGCAGGGAATCCATGCTCAGTCAAGCGCATAGCTCCATGATAAGAACCATCACCACCGATAACTACGACTCCTTCGATACCGTGTTTTTTCAATTGCTCAATCCCTTTAAGTTGGCCTTCAAGTTGTGCAAACTCAGGATAACGAGCAGAATGAAGGAAAGTACCACCACGAGAAATGATGTCTCCTACTGAAGCAGCATCAAGCGGATAAATTTCACCGGCAACCATACCTGCGTATCCATCATAGATACCAAAAACTTCCATTCCTTCTGAGATTGCTTGGCGAACTACTGCACGGATGGCAGCATTCATACCAGGGGCGTCTCCACCACTGGTCAAAACAGCAAT
>NZ_AJQY01000270.1:0-612 GCF_000296875.1 Streptococcus sp. GMD1S
CCTCTATTTTTGATACTGTCAATTTCTAGGCCTTCTTGTTGAAGACGTTGGATCGCTTTCCATATGGATGTACGGCTTAAATTCAGTTCTTCTCCGATTTTTTCTCCGCTGACATAATCGTTTTCTCTAGCTAATATTTGGTAAACTAGTTGGTGTGATTTCATTGATTTTCCTTTCTAGCTAAGAGGGAGTGAGAGTATTCATTTCGAGTTTGACTAGGTGTTTTATGAAAAAACTGTTTGTAGGCTTTTGAGAAATGTAGTGGGTCTGAAAAACCTACAGAATATGCAATGACTTTGATCGTTTCATTTGTGTGTTCTAGTAACTGTTGAGCACGGTTCATTCGAACGAAAAGTAAATACTCTTTTGGAGAGAGTTGGTGAAATTCTTTAAACACACTAGTTAAGTAACTTCTATGAACCGATAGCTCTTTTGCTAAATCTTGAATGGTGAGCGATCGTGGATAGTGACTATCAATTAATTGTTTGCAGTCAAGATAGAGCTGGTGAGTTGATGAAATATTCTCTTTTTTCTGATTGGGAGCAATCGTTCCTAGATGAAACATTAGTTCATGGAGTTGTCCCATGATGTGGAGTTGAGCCAATTCATTAG
>NZ_AJQY01000271.1:0-608 GCF_000296875.1 Streptococcus sp. GMD1S
ATAATATAAAAGAGAAAAAGAAAAGAAAGGGATTTTAAAATGAACAAACGTTCTTTGTTACCTGTCTTGTCGACAGCCCTGTTAGCTCCAGCCTTCTTAGCTGGACAAGTCTATGCTGAAGAAGCAACAACTCCTGCAGAAAGTTCAGCTGTCGTAGTGACTCCTGCTACGTCGGCGACTCCAGCTCCTGTTGAGAGCCCTGCGGTACCGGAAACTTCGGCAACTTCAGAAGCAGTTGCACCTGCAGAAGCTCCGTCAGCTCCTGTTGAATCTCCTAAAAGCGAAGAAAAGGACACCGTTATCTTGCACACCAATGATGTCCACGGTCGTATCGTAGAGGAAAAGGGAGTTATTGGAGATGCTAAATTAGCGACTGTCATCGAGCAGGAACGTGCGAAATCAAATCAAAATACTCTAGTTGTTGATGCGGGAGATGCTTTCCAAGGTTTACCGATTTCCAACTCTACGAAGGGTGAAGCGCGTGCTGAAATTCTTAATAAGATGCAGTATGATGCCATGGCAGTAGGAAACCATGAGTTTGACTTTGGTTTGGACGAAGCTAAGAAATACAAGGAAATCTTGAAATTCCCATTACTTAGCTCAAATAC
>NZ_AJQY01000272.1:0-607 GCF_000296875.1 Streptococcus sp. GMD1S
TATGCTAAATTCGTACGAAGCGAGAAATCTCCTTCTGAACTCACATTTTGCTTAGTGTCTGAAGCATCTAATAGATCGATGCCTGTAATTACTTGTGTCAATTCTTTTGAAACAGGATTATCTGCTTTAACAATCCCTACCAAAACAGATGCTAGAGCTAAAATAGCAAAAGTTAACGCAGAAAATTTAGAAAGCATGTTTAACGCTTTGCTTTTCGACATTTCTTCTCCTCTTTTCTATATGAAATTTTTATTTCTAATCTCCCTAAGAGATTACATCATACTATTTTGACAACCCCTATCACTAACTAGAGTTTATCTGATATATTATAACATTTCAATACAATCTATTCAAGTATATTAACTTAAAAATACACGTATTTGCACCATTCTATAACCTAGCCATTCAATTTTGAACTATTTATATCGGTAAACTGATATAAATAGCTTAATATATATTATATCTACAATTAGGCCAATCTTTGATATTATAGTAAAAAGCCAGTCATTTTGACTGGCTTTCTTTTCATTCTAATTGAATCTTAGCTCAATGCGTCATCCATTGAAAGAACTTCGTGGAAGACACGTTGTGTCAATTCAGTTTTTTG
>NZ_AJQY01000273.1:0-604 GCF_000296875.1 Streptococcus sp. GMD1S
TCTTTCTTTGTTCACCGTGTTGGACGAACTGGGCGCAACGGACTGCCTGGTACAGCTATTACCCTTTACCAGCCAAGCGATGACTCGGATATCCGCGAGTTGGAGAAATTAGGGATCAAGTTTATTCCTAAGATGGTCAAAGACGGAGAGTTCCAAGATACCTATGACCGTGATCGTCGTGCCAACCGTGAAAAGAAGCAGGATAAGCTTGATATCGAAATGATTGGCTTGGTTAAAAAGAAAAAGAAAAAAGTCAAACCAAGCTATAAGAAGAAGATTCAATGGGCGGTGGATGAAAAACGTCGCAAAACCAAGCGTGCTGAAAATCGTGCACGTGGCCGTGCTGAGCGTAAAGCCAAACGCCAAACATTTTAAGAACAAAATTGGAGCTGAATGGCTCCTTTTTTTAACTTCATTTTATGAATTTTTAAAAATACTGCAAAAAAAAATAAAAAGTGGTATAATGATAAGGTTATATAGTCCCGATAAGGTGGTAGAAAGATCTATTTTTCTTTCGAGTTGAAACCGTAGAGGATAAGATTTTTTACCAGTACTTTGTAACTCTATAACAATATTTTTTAAGGGGGGACATTTTTATGTCAGA
>NZ_AJQY01000274.1:0-604 GCF_000296875.1 Streptococcus sp. GMD1S
CAAATACTACAAGGGCTATAACTAGCCAAAGTAAAGTACGTTTTTTCATCTCTTTCCTCCTATATAGCGGAATCTAAGTATATTATATCATGAATGTAAAAAAAAAATACTTTTAGCAAGTATTCTAAGTTGGTAGAGAATGAGTAATATTAAATTTGAGTAAAAATTATCAAAGGTTTTTAAGTTACTGTTAGTCATAAAGATCCCATAAATTTCCTTTCAAAATTCTTATTGGTTGCATTTGAATAATAACAAGTTTCTCAGGGATTTCATTTAAATTACGTTTTAGTGGAAAACCTAATGTAAATTTAGTATCCTTATTATTATTGATTCTACCGTTCACTGTCATCATATAACCTCCGCCTTGAGGAGTTCCATTTCCTACCTGACCAACTTCCATACTATCCCAATCAAATTGGACACTCTCAACTTTTGAATTCCAAGATTTAACGAAGTTCGCCATTTCCTCTTCATGCTCCTTCAGATAAGCCAACTGCTTAGCCCGTGGGCTCAGAGTTATTCCTCCAAATAGATTTGTTTCCTGTGCCATCCATGCGCCTCCTCCAAATACTACAAGGGCTATAACTAGCCAAACCAAAGTACG
>NZ_AJQY01000275.1:0-602 GCF_000296875.1 Streptococcus sp. GMD1S
TTTAATATCCAGATGAAAATAACGAATTATTATTAGAATAGAAAAATAAGTCATCAACAATACTACGAAAAGAAATGTACTTTTATAGTGTAATACTACTTCATCTCCTGTTATAGAAGATAAGGTTACGGATATAAAAGTATGAGTACTGTGATATAATAAAGATAATAGTAAACTGATAAAAATAGCTTTGTATTTTTCAGACTTCTTTAACTTTCTTAAATAAAGGTACACAACCAAAGGAAATAAAAATTTAGACAAAGCAAAACTATTAGAAAATACTAGTGTAATAATTTCTTCAAGTATAAAAACTGAGATGCATGTATAACAGAAAAAAACAATTTGTTCTTTTCTATTTATTTTACAGATCCATTCATAAATTTTGCTAATAATGATAAAATAAAAAATAGCTATCCCTAATCCAAATAAATCCATTACTCTCTACCTTTATTTCATTACTTTCTTCTTGGAAAAATAAGATTACGAATTGTTTCTGAAATTCTCCAATCTCCACCCCGAATCTCCTGCAATTCTGCCTCTGTTACCTCTTTAAATTGTTCCAACTTTACTGTATTTTTCATAATGAAATCTCCTGTATTATT
>NZ_AJQY01000276.1:0-601 GCF_000296875.1 Streptococcus sp. GMD1S
TAATGCCAGCGTAGGGAACGATACTTAGCCGAATTCTGCACCTTTTCCATATATGGCAAAGGTTTTTCTTTTTGTTCAAAAGGAAAGCCGAGAAGAGGAGGATTTTATGAAAGCAAGCATTGCCTTGCAAGTCTTTCCCCTATCACAGGGGATTGATCGAATTGCTATTATCGATCAGGTTATTGCTTATCTGCAAGCTCAGTCCGTGACCATGGTGGTGACACCCTTTGAAACGGTTTTGGAAGGAGAGTTTGATGAGCTCATGCGTATTCTCAAAGAAGCGCTTGAAGTGGCTGGGCAAGAGGCAGATAATGTCTTTGCCAATGTCAAAATAAATGTAGGAGAGATTTTAAGTATTGATGAGAAACTTGAAAAGTATACTGAGACGTCACATTAGTCTATTTGGTTTTCTAGGAGTCTTGTCAATCTGGCAGTTAGCGGGAATATTCAAACTTTTACCCAAGTTTATCCTGCCAACTCCTCTTGAAATTCTCCAGTCCTTTGTTCGTGACAGAGAATTTCTCTGGCACCATAGTTGGGCGACTTTGAGAGTGGCTTTGCTAGGTCTAGTCTTGGGAGTCTTGATTGCCTGTATCATGGC
>NZ_AJQY01000277.1:0-599 GCF_000296875.1 Streptococcus sp. GMD1S
TTTCCTTCGTGCATAACCATGTTAGCAGCCACATAGACCTTGGCACCGTACTTAGCAGCAAACTGCACGCCTTCTTCCATCTGTTCAAAGGTGAAGTTTCCTGCACGGCTACGAAGACCATAGGCCTGTCCGCCGATGAAGACTGCGTCCGCACCATATTGAACAGCTACTTTCAGCTTCTCTAAAGTCCCTGCAGGTGATAAAACCTCAGGACGTTTTAATGTTTTTGTCATTTTTTCTCCTATTTGCAATATAAAAGTTTGACGTTTTTCCTTCTCATTTTATAGTAAATAATGGATAAAATCAAGCCTAGACAGATTGTTTTGACAATTCTAATCTTTTCTAAAACAAAAAACTAGCCTTTCTAGACTAGTTATTTTCAAGATAAAATTCAAAGCGTTCGCCCACGTATTGACTCTTTACATACTCGAAAGCCGTCCCATCTTCAAGATAAGAGACCTGAGTCAAGGCTAAAATGGCATGCCCTTTTTCAACTTCTAGATAGTGAGCAATTTTTTCCTTAGCCAATCTCGCATAAATGGTCTGTTGGGATTTGCCAATCCGATAGCCATGTTGCTGCAAGGTATGGAAGAAATGAC
>NZ_AJQY01000278.1:0-589 GCF_000296875.1 Streptococcus sp. GMD1S
TTTTTAAAAAATATAGGAGAATCAAAATGGCAGAAATTACAGCTAAACTTGTAAAAGAGTTGCGTGAAAAATCTGGTGCCGGTGTTATGGACGCTAAAAAAGCGCTTGTAGAAACAGACGGTGACATCGAAAAAGCGATTGAATTGCTTCGTGAAAAAGGTATGGCGAAGGCAGCTAAGAAAGCTGACCGTGTTGCAGCTGAAGGTTTGACTGGTGTATTTGTTAACGGTAACGTTGCAGCAGTAGTTGAAGTAAATGCCGAAACTGACTTCGTTGCGAAAAACGCTCAATTCGTTGACTTGGTAAACGCAACAGCTAAAGTAATCGCTGAAGGAAAACCAGCTAACAACGAAGAAGCTCTTGCTTTGACAATGCCTTCAGGTGAAACTCTTGAAGCTGCATATGTATCTGCAACAGCTACAATCGGTGAAAAAATCTCATTCCGTCGTTTTGCTTTGCTTGAAAAAACAGATGCACAACACTTCGGAGCATACCAACACAATGGTGGACGTATCGGTGTTATCTCTGTAATCGAAGGTGGAGACGAAGCGCTTGCTAAACAAATCTCAATGCACATTGCTGCGATGAA
>NZ_AJQY01000279.1:0-589 GCF_000296875.1 Streptococcus sp. GMD1S
TAACTCTTTGAAAGCCTTTTGGAAATAACCATCTTCATCTGCTTCAAGAAAGCCTAGTTGTTTGGCAAAACGAAGTTTGGATTCAAGCTGGTCTGCGTGAGCTACACAAGCTCCCAGCATGGATAAGAAAGCATCAAAGAAATGATAATCTTGAATCAGGTAGTCTTTTAAGACCTTATTCTCAATTGTCCCCGCAAAAAGTTCCTTGACAAAACGATGATTGATTGCAGCCTGCCAATCCTTCTGACTGCTTTTTAATAATTCTCCAACGGTCAAACCTGGCTGAAATGCATAGTCTTGTGTTTCCATATTTATTTTTCCTTTCTTTACTCCTTAGTAATCAATAAAATATCAAGAGATACCAAGCAAAATCGTAATTCCACTTGATACTTTTAAAGAACATCGAGGGCATTTGCAGATAGCTACCTAAACAAGCCTATCCAGTTTGTATAAACAAAAAAACTCCAATTACAAACGAGAATTAGAGTTTACCTTACAAGATTAGACAGTTTCCTTCAACATAAGAAAAAAAACTTTTCACATTTCCCTTCGCCAGTATTAACTGTATCAGGTTCAATGGGTATCATCT
>NZ_AJQY01000280.1:0-581 GCF_000296875.1 Streptococcus sp. GMD1S
TCCATCAAGATATCATAAAATACTGCAAAGTCATCTGTGAGAAAAACAATATTGGATACACTTTTGGCTGCACTCGTAGCCCCCTTCATGGCAAAACTAATATCTGCTTTCTTGAGAGCCAGAACATCATTGACTCCATCACCACTCATGGCAACTGTTTTACCAGCATTTTGCAAAATAGATACCATCTTTTGCTTCTGTTCAGGTGTCACACGTCCAAATATTTCGTGTTCCAAGACCACTCTTTCAAAGTCATCATCGCTCACCTTGGTCATATCAATAGCCCGCGCTTCTTCCTTAAAACCTGCCTTACGAGCCACCCCATATACAGCCACATGATTATCACCACTGATAATCTTCACTTCAACACCTTGAGATTCGAAATAGTCAAAGGTTTCCTTGGTATTGTCCTTAATCTCATCTGACAAAACGACGTGGCCTAGTAGTTCCATATTAGCTGGACTAGTAATCTGGTCCTTGCTATGAGCGAGTGTTAAGATTCGAAAACCTTGCTGTTTCAGATGCTCATAGTAGGCATCCATCGGCTGGGTAAAGCCTAGAAATTCATAGGCTCCGAAGAA
>NZ_AJQY01000281.1:0-581 GCF_000296875.1 Streptococcus sp. GMD1S
AGGTCGATAGCAGAGTCTGGCAAGTGACGACTGGTCAAGTAACGATGCGCCATCTTGACAGCCGTTTCAACAGCTTCATCTGTGATTTGCACACGGTGGTGTTTCTCATAGGTGGCCTTCAAACCTTGCAAAATGGTCATACTGTCAGCTAGACTTGGCTCTTCAATCGTCACTTTGGCAAACCGACGAGAAAGGGCAGCATCTTTTTCGATGTGTTTCTGGTATTCTTCCTGAGTGGTGGCACCAACCGTTCTCAAAGTTCCACGAGCCAAGGCTGGCTTCAAGATATTGGCTGCATCCAGAGTCGAGTCAATACCGCTACCAGAACCCATGATGGTGTGGAGTTCATCGATAAAGAGGATCACTTTGCCATCTTCCTCTATATCCTTGATGATATTGTTCATGCGCTCTTCAAAATCTCCACGGAAACGTGTCCCCGCAACAACATTCATCAAATCAAGCTCTAGAACACGCATCTTTGCCATTTCCGCAGGCACATCCCCACTGGCAATACGCTGAGCAAGACCAAGTGCCAGAGCTGTTTTCCCGACACCCGCATCTCCAACCAAGACCGGATTGTT
>NZ_AJQY01000282.1:0-575 GCF_000296875.1 Streptococcus sp. GMD1S
AGACAGCCTTTTTTACCACAGGTACATGCGATTGGTTGGTCAAAGTCAACAGTGATATGACCAAGCTCACCAGCAGCACCAGCAACACCGTGGAGCAATTTGCCTTCAGCCACGATACCGCCACCAACACCTGTACCAAGTGTCATAAAGACAACGTCTGGTTGGTTTTCACCAGCACCCATCCAACGCTCACCAAGAGCAGCTACGTTGGCATCATTATCGATAAAGAATGGAATCCCCAAGGCTTTTTCAATCTTTTCTTTAATCGGTTGAAGGGTTTTCCAGTTTAGGTTGTAGGCACCGATAACAGTTCCTTTTTCACGGTCAACCACACCAGGTGATCCCATCCCAATCCCTCGGAAGTCTGTGGCTGACAATCCAAGCAAGTCCAAACGATGCTGAATAGACTCAATCATATCATCTACAATATGGCTTCCTTCATCCAAAATGTTGGTCTTGATAGACCATTTTTCTTGGATTTCTCCCTCTTGAGTTAAAATTGCGAACTTGACAGATGTACCACCAAGGTCAATCCCAATAATCTTTTGACTCATCGTCTTCTCCTTTTTAATTGA
>NZ_AJQY01000283.1:0-572 GCF_000296875.1 Streptococcus sp. GMD1S
CCAATTCAATACGGTTCATCCTATCTCTATCCAACCATTTCTATGGGGGCTCATGTATCAGCAGTACCAAATCATCAGATGGGACGAAAGACCCCATTGGAAACTCGTGGTCATGTAGCAATGATGGGAAATCTGGGCTATGAGCTTGATTTAACAAGTTTATCAGATGAAGAGAAGGCTGAGATTGCTAATCAGGTGAGCTTATATAAAGAATTGCGACCAGTAGTCCAGTTGGGAAATCAGTATAGGTTAATCAATCCCAATGCTGAATCCAATGAAGCAGCTCAACAATTTAACTATGGAAATCAAACGATTGTAACCTACGTCCGAGTCTTATCAGTTGTAGAAACAATGGAAACCACCTTGAAACTGAAAGATTTGGAGGTGGAAGGGCTTTATGAGCTGGAAGGGACAAACATTGTTTATTCGGGTGCAGAGCTCATGTATGCAGGTTTAACTGTTACCCTATCACCAGGAGATTTTTTGAGTAGACAGTATAAATTCAAAAGACTATAATAAAAGCGTATAAATTTATCAAGGAGGCATTCCAATGAAATGGTATAAGAAAGCAG
>NZ_AJQY01000284.1:0-571 GCF_000296875.1 Streptococcus sp. GMD1S
CGTACTTTGGTTTGGCTAGTTATAGCCCTTGTAGTATTTGGAGGAGGCGCATGGATAGCACAAGAAACAAATCTATTTCTAAGCCCACGGGCTAAGCAGTTGGCTTATTTAAAGGAGCATGAAGAGGAGATTAAGGAGTTTGTAAAATCTTTAGATCATAAAGTAGAATCTGTTCAGATTGATTGGGATGAAACAATGTGGGAAAAAGTTGGAAATGGAACTCCAAAAGGAGGAGGGAATGTTGTAATAGTTGGAGGAGGCTTTAATAATATAGAGGGCTCAACTTGGCAAGTAATTTTTGAAATTGAAGATGGACGAGTTGCTTTTGATACTATGATGCAAGGCGGTCCATTGCGAGTAGGAGGAAGGATTTTTGATTAATAGTAACTTAAAACCTTTGATAATTTTTACTCAAATTTAACATTCTCTTCATTCCCCACCGATTTCGAATACTTGCTAAAAGTATTTTTTTTTACATTCATGATATAATATACTTAGATTCCACTATATAGGAAGAAAGAGATGAAAAAACGTACTTTACTTTGGCTAGTTATAGCCCTTGTAGTATTTG
>NZ_AJQY01000285.1:0-570 GCF_000296875.1 Streptococcus sp. GMD1S
TCCACTAATTTGAGGGCTGTTTGAACCTTAGGATCCGAAATTTCCTTTTTCTTTTTTTCAAGATTCTCAGCCGCCTCTTTCGTGCGATCTAAAGTTTTATTAAATTGACTGCTACTGTTGGTTTCAACAAAGGTTCTCTCATAGTTGGTAGGTTCAACTTTGGCATTCCAGTCAAATGAAGCGGCAGGACCAGTTACATCTTTCTTGTGATAGGTAGAGGCCTGATTGTTTGAATTATTTGTAGAACTAGTAGATGGCTTTGATGAGCAAGCACCAAGGGCTAAGGCTAGTGTTGTCACACAAGCTAGGCAACAAAGTCTGAACGATTTTTTCATACATTTCTCCTTCAAGTAATGCTTGTTATTCATTGGCTATTATATCATGACCTTTAGGATTACAGTGTTTTAAAATGAATTAGACAGGATTTTAACATCATAGATGAAACAGTCATATCAGCCTTTTATGATATACTATAAGGGAAATATGATTAGTTGTTTTATTAATTATCATAAGCAAGGAGAGGGTTATGAAAAAACGCATATTTCTCACAATGTTACTTTTAGGAGGATT
>NZ_AJQY01000286.1:0-569 GCF_000296875.1 Streptococcus sp. GMD1S
TAGATAGAAAAGAGAAGTAAGATGAACTATTCAAAAGCATTGAATGAATGTATCGAGAGTGCCTACATGGTTGCGAGCCATTTTGGAGCCCGTTACCTAGAGTCTTGGCATTTATTGATTGCCATGTCTAATCACAGTTACAGTGTGGCAGGTGCGACTCTAAATGATTATCCATACGAGATGGACCGTTTAGAAGAGGTTGCGTTGGAACTGACTGAAACCGACTATAGCCAAGATGAAACTTTTACGGAATTACCCTTTTCCCATCGTTTGGAGGTCCTCTTTGCGGAAGCAGAATATGTAGCCTCAGTGGTACATGCTAAGGTGCTAGGGACAGAGCATGTCCTCTATGCGATTTTGCATGATGGTAATGCTTTGGCAACTCGCATCTTGGAGAGAGCAGGCTTCTCTTATGAAGACCAGAAAGATCAGGTCAGAATTGCTGCTCTTCGTCGTAATCTAGAAGAGCGTGCTGGCTGGACAAGAGAAGATCTCAAGGCTTTGCGTCAACGCCATCGCACAGTAACTGACAAGCAAAATTCCATGGCCAATATGATGGGCATGCCTCA
>NZ_AJQY01000287.1:0-569 GCF_000296875.1 Streptococcus sp. GMD1S
ATTGCTTGGGGCTTGTCTGGAACCAGTGGCCAATACCTGATGGCACACGGGATTTCTGCTTTAGTCTTGACCAATTTGCGACTTATCATTGCAGGCTTGGCACTGGTGTTCTTATCCTATACGACTTCAAAGGATAAATTCCTTTCTTTTTTAAAAGACAAAAAAAGTCTGCTATCTCTGTTGCTATTTGCAGTTTTTGGACTTTTCTTAAACCAGTTTGCCTATCTTTCTGCCATTCAGGAAACCAATGCTGGAACGGCGACAGTTCTCCAGTATGTATGCCCCGTTGGGATCTTGGTTTATACCTGTATGAAGGATAAGGTAGCTCCGACACTGGCTGAGATTATTTCGATTGGATTGGCTATAGGAGGAACTTTTCTGATCGCGACGCATGGGAAAGTCGACCAGTTGTCTGTCACACCCCTAGGTCTGTTCTGGGGCCTCTTTTCAGCCTTGACCTATGCCCTCTATATTATCCTTCCCATCGTTTTGATTAAGAAGTGGGGCAGTATTTTGGTGATTGGTGTCGGGATGGTTATTTCTGGTGTAGTGGCTATTCCCTTCACAGG
>NZ_AJQY01000288.1:0-567 GCF_000296875.1 Streptococcus sp. GMD1S
TAAAATCCGTCTATGATGTCTTGATTCCACTCATCCGCAGCAAATTGACTCAAACTACTTTCATGATCAAAGCCCTTTATAAGGATCATTTTATCAGTCAAAATCACATCTAGAGAATCACCAGAACCGTTGTTGATAAGGTAACGGATCCCATAGCTTTCCTCAGTCTTAACGATCAATCGAAGCCAGGTCTTGTTTGGATCTGTTCGATACTCATCAATGACAAGCAAGGCATCTAAACGCGTCTTTGCATTTTCCCATTCAATTTTTCCCATCTCTTTAATCCTCCATCTTAAAGTTTAAAATTTATTATGCTTACAAATTCTATAACCAATTTCTATCTATCCCGTCCGACTACACGGTGGAATATTTCATCCACCAGACAAATCATCAGGTGTTCGATTTTCTAGATGTGCATTCATCAGGCACCTGACTAACAGTTGGTAAAAGTAGTTAACAAATAGTCACTAGGACATTTCCTTTGAGAGTTAAGATTTTCTTATAAAAGTCCTTCATTTTTACAAAACAGGTTCGAATATCATCCTTGATTTCTTCCTCTTCATCAAG
>NZ_AJQY01000289.1:0-566 GCF_000296875.1 Streptococcus sp. GMD1S
GCAGTAACTGGGGTGCCATTCTTATCCACACGTTTCACTGTAACTGGATCTGGGTTCCCAACAAACTGCTTGTCTGGGGTGAAGGTCACTGTACCATCTGGCGCAATCGTGTAGGTTCCTTGACCTGGAATAGATTTCTCTTTGCTTCCATCTTCGAAGGTTGGCTCAACTGTTTCATCAATTGGAAGCAGTGGGTCGCCACCTTGGAAGCTTGGGGTACCGGTTTGTGGAACACCCTGAGGACCCGTGCTAGTTGCGCTAGTTCCTGTTGGTGTTACTTTCGTAAACTCTGGACTATAAGTTGCAGTAACTGGGGTGCCGTTCTTATCCACACGTTTGACTGTAACTGGAGTTGGGTTTCCGACAAACTGTTTGTCTGGGGTGAAGGTCACTGTGCCGTCTGGTGCAATCGTGTAAGTTCCTTCACCTGGAATAGTCTTCTCTTTGCTTCCATCTTCGAAGGTTGGCTCAACTGTTTCATCGATTGGAACCAGTGGATCGCCACCTTGGAAGCTTGGAGTGCCTGTTTGTGGAACACCCTGAGGACCTGTGCTGGTTGCGTTAGT
>NZ_AJQY01000290.1:0-558 GCF_000296875.1 Streptococcus sp. GMD1S
TAACAAAAATCTAGCTTCAAATTTACTCTTCAATTTCAAAACTAAAAACAAGGTCTGACTAATCTACAGTCAAACCTTGTTTTTTTATTTTTATAAGAAAATCCAAGATTCGTAAATCTGATTAGTTTTCTCTCCCCTTTCTAGAGAGCAAACCGTAGCCACTCATTAGTCCGAGAAGTCCCAGCGCTACTAGACTAGCATCTGTTTCTGCACCAGTATTCGGCAGTTGTTTGCTTGTTTCTTCAACTTTTGCTGGCGTTGCTAAAAGCGCTTGATCCCTTGTTTGTGAGACTTGCTCTTCTTTCGTTCCAACTTCTGTGATTTCTGGGATCGCTTCCTTGAGAACTTCAGTCGAACGAAGGGTGCGTTTGCCCTGAGCATCAACTTCTACAAATTGGCGAACTTGTCCTTCCACTCCTACTTGTACTAGCTGACGTTGTCCTTTGAGAAAGGCTGCATTTGGTCGTTCCTGATGTTCGAAGGAAACTGTCCCCTCTTCAATTTCCAGTTTCGGAGTTTCTAGAACTAAATCTTTCACACCTTCAGCTGGTTGGTTGC
>NZ_AJQY01000291.1:0-557 GCF_000296875.1 Streptococcus sp. GMD1S
CTCCTAGAAAAAAAGGAGCCGAAACCCCTTTAGCTATATGGAAAACACTGTTTTCTCGTGTCAATCTCCAGTCAAATAATTACCATTTAAATAATTCATTAAATATATTATAAGAATCACTCTAGCTGAAAATAATAAAGCAGACCCAAACTTCCAAAAGACAGAGCTAAGTATAGGATTCCTATTTGCAATCCATACAAATGCCAAAAACTACCACTAACTAAAATAAAAATCGATGTCTCAGCAACGAGGCGATGCCATTTTTTAAAAGCATGTGGAGATTTTGGTGCCATATATCGCGCCCAAAATAAGATTAATAGAACTGCTAGAAGAAAAAATAGGAATTTTTCCAGCCAAGAAATTTGTATCACAGACACGGAGAAAAGACCAAGGATTGCCACAACCTCAACCAAAAAGCGCAGTCCTTCAATCAATCGCATCATGCTATCACCTTCTATAAATAGTCAAATTAACAGTTCCAAATATTCATTAAGAATTACCCATTAAAGCTTTCAGTCAACTGAGGCACCACTTGTTTCTTACGTGAAACAGCACCT
>NZ_AJQY01000292.1:0-556 GCF_000296875.1 Streptococcus sp. GMD1S
CCGGAACTCATCACAAGAGCAGAAAAGATTCCATTTGAAGTTATCAAGAAGGAAAAGCCGAACCTCCCAGCCGGTCAGGAAAAGATCATCACACCAGGTGTAGAGGGCGAACGTACTCATTACATCTCTGTCCTTACTGAAAATGGAAAACAAACAGAAACGGTTCTAGATAGCCAAGTGACCAAAGAACCTGTGACCCAAGTGGTTGAAATCGGCGCCCCTATTACTCACAAAGGAGATGAAAGTGGCCTTGCTCCAGCTGCCGAAGCGAAACCAAGGCTGGATATCCAAGAGGAAGATATTCCGTTCACTACTGTGACACGTGAAAATCCACAATTGCCACTCGGACAAACGCAAGTCATCGTTACTGGTGTAAATGGTCGCCGTACGATTTTCTACTCTGTCAGCACTACTGCTGACGGCAAGGAAGAAAGAACACTTGTCAATAGTGCGGTATCGCAGGAAGCGGTCGCTCAAGTTGTTGAAGTCGGCACTGCCGTTGAGAAAGCTGAGCAAACTGCACCAACTACTGCCAAAGCAGATGAAAAACAACTCC